>JAATFJ010000330.1 GCA_015655255.1 Actinomycetales bacterium
CCACGCCGAGCACCACCTCCCCCTCGGTGAATTCGAAGACGAGCTCGCCCCGGCTCACATGCCCGGATTCCCAGCCTTCGTGCACGAGCATGGCGCCGTCGATGCTCGATGAGGTCCCCGCCGGATAGGTGCTCTCGAAGAGATCGATGCCCGGAACGGCGAACGGGGTGAGGCGGCGATAGGTCACGCCCTGCCCGAGGTGGGCGAGAGCGGCCTCGGCGGTCGGTCCCACGACGACGCCGGGGTAAACCTCAGTCGTCTCGGCAGAGGGCACCGCGATCGCATCGAGGTTGGCCTCCTCGTCGAAGATCAGCGAGATGGGGACGTGGAGGGCGCGGACGAGTTCGACGAGGCGGTTGACAGAGGGGCGCATGACGCCGGTCTCGATCTGCGACAGTGCGGAGGACGAAATCCCCATCTCCGCGGCGACGGAGGCGAGCGACCGGCCGCGGGAGCGGCGCACGGCGCGCAGTCGACGTCCGATCGTCGCGGACAACTCGTCCTCAGCGGTCATTTCTCTTTCCTCCCCAGAAGATCGTACGCGTTCCCGCATGCACGATCACCGCGGAGCTCCCCCGCGCCCGCTCCGGCACGGGGGACGCCGGTCACTCCTTCACGTAGAGACGCACGGTGTCGAGGTTCGCCGTGGTGGATTCCTCCAGGCGGTACCCCGCGGCGACGAGGGTGGCCTCATCGTCGGCGGTGCCCGTCTTCGACCGAGACACCACCCAGACACGGTCGACGTCGGAGAGACGATCTGCCACGTCCGCGAGAGGAGCGACCTCGTCCCACAGCTCCGCCGTCTCGTCGTAGGGACGCACGAGCTGCAGATCCACGAGGTCCGTGAATCCCTGCGGATACAGGCGCAGTGCCAGACGTGGTTTCCGCGAGGGACGCACGCCGTCGTCGAAGATGACGCCATCGCCCGGTTCCGACTGCGAGCCGATGATCTGCGCGACCTCGGCCCAGTCGCTGTCGAACTTCGCATAGGGCTCGCGCTGGGCGACGAGGATGGGCACGCTCACGGCGATAACGACCGCGAGAGCGATCGTTTGCAGCCAGACGCGGCCGAGTGCAGCGATGCCCAGGGCGACGAGGATCGCTGCGGCCGGAGCGCTGAAGGAGAGGTAACGGCCGGTGTACATCGGCCCGGCGACGACATGGCCGAGAAGCAGCAGCGCCGTCGGCACAACGAGCCAGAGCACCGCAAGGATCGTCAGCGCGGTGCGTCCTGTTCGGGTCTGGACGGAGCACGCCGCACCTTCGTGTGCCCGGCGCCGCCGGAGCATCGTCACCATGGCAGCGCCCGTCGCGAGGACGATGAGTCCCCAGCAGATGACGGCGAACGCTGGCTGTCCGAACCACTGATCGATGAAGATCTTGTCCGGCGAGGTCGTGTCCCTCCGGTTCAGGAACTCGATCTGGCCGCGCTGCTGCGCGGCGAACAAGACGAACGGGACGCAGAGCACGAGGCCGATGCCCGCGGGGATCCCCCACGTCCGCCAGGCGCCCCGAGAGGCGCGGATGCACAGCAGGAAAAGCGCGTGCACGATGAGCAGCAGCGCGGAGTAGAGGAAGAGATGGATCACGAAGACCGTGCCAATTCCGTACACCCAGCGCAGCCCGCGGGAGCGATTGCGGCGGACCATCTCCACGAGCACGACGGTAAGCCAGACAGCGAGCGCCGTGGCCAGCGCCGCGGAGCGGGTCTCTGCTCCCATGAAGCTCACTCGCGGGATGAGCACGCAAATGAGTGCGCTGAGCCAGGCGAGGTGACGGCCGCCCATCCGGTTGACGAGGACGAAGACGCCCGCGATCATGACGCCCACGGCGAGAGCGCTGGGCAGGCGGACAACGGCGGGAGCGGCGCCGAAGAGATCGATCCACACGTGTAGGAGCGCGTAGTAGAGCCCATGCACGGCGTCGACATTCTGCAGCATCGCCCACAGCGAGGACCAGGAGCGCTCCGCGGACATGACGCTCGCGGCCTCGTCTCCCCACAGCGAAGGCGTCCAGGAGCCGAGGAACGTGATCGTCGCGCCGACGGCGCCCGCGACCGCGGGCTCGCTCCACGCAGTGCGCGAGGAGGGCGGGACGATAACGGGGACGGGGAGCGTGGCGGACATCGCGTGCCACGCTAGCGACCGCACCTAAGCCTCCGATAAGCGTGGGCTGAGCATCCTCCGCACAGTCCCTGGGAAAGTTAGCTCGGCGGGCGCGGACCGCCGAGCGTCAGCCCGCGGCGACGAGCGCGGCGGAAGGGAAGGACACCGTGAAGGAGGTGTCCCCCGGTGCGCTCGCGACGGAGATTCCGACGCCCAGCTCGGTCGCGAGGGCGTGCACGATGGCCAGTCCCAGGCCGACGTTGCTCGCCTCACGCGTGTTCCCCGTTCCCGCAGAAGCCTGGGTGAAGCGGTCGAAGATGGTCGACAGCGCGTCCGCGGGGATGCCAGGACCCGTGTCGTGCACGATGAGGCGGGCACCAACTGTCCCCCGATCGACCGTGACGACGACGGCCGTCCCCGGCGGCGTGTGATGGCTCGCGTTGGCGATGAGGTTGAGCAGGATCTGGCGGAGCGCGCCCTCGTCACCGAGTACCTCGACAGGTTCATCGGGCAGCCGCATGCTCCAGCGATGACCGGGGTGGGCGATGCGGGCGTCGGCGACGCTCTCCAGCACGATGCGGCAGAGGTCGACCTCCTCGTGCACGAGAGCGGGCCCGGCGTCGAGACGTGCGAGCAGGAGAAGCTGTTCGACGAGAGCATTCATGCGCTGCGACTCCGCACCGATCCGACCGAAGGCCTCGCTCGTCTCCGCGTCGATCCCCGGTACCCCCGAGTAGACGTCCGCGTAGCCGCGGATCGCGGCAAGCGGGTTCTTCAGCTCATGGCTGGCCTCAGCGATGAACCGGCGCATCGACTCCTCCGTCTGATGGCGCACGTTCAGCGACAGCTCGACATGGCTGAGCAGCCGGTTCACGGCGAGGGCGACGCGTGTCGCCTCGTCCTCGCTCTGCGAGCCGATCACGGGGACACGGTCCTGCACGGCCACCTCCCCGGAGGAGAGCGGCGTCTGGGCGAACTTATCAGCCACGTCCACGACATATTCCAGGGGCGTGAGCGCCGTGCGGATGATGCGGTAGCCGACGAGGACAACGACGGCCGCGGCGACGAGGCCGATGCCGATCTCCCAGCACACAAAGGTCATGATCGTCGAGTCGATCTCCGCAAGGCCCACGCCCGCGAAGGCGACGGTCGCCCCGCCGCTCGCGTCCACGCCGGAGACGAACGAGGTGACAAGGAAGTCCCCGAGACCGGAGATCGTCACGCGCTGGGTGGAGTAGTCGGCGTCATCGTCGGCCGAGACGGTGTCGAGCACGGTTCCCACCGTTGCGGTGTCGAGCTCAGTGAGGGAGAAGTCGGGCCCGAGGTAGAGGGAGGCCGCTCCCGAGCTGTCGGCCACGATGTAGAAGCCATCGGACGGCGGCACGAGGCCGTAGTTCTCGTCGAGATCGGGCAGTGTCTCATCGTCGCGGATGAGCTGATCCAGCTGAGAGGAGAAGCTGTCTCGGGAGAGGGAGAGGACGTTCTCCGCCTGGATGAGCAGGTACTGGCGGAGCACGATCACCGAGACGACGGCGAGGGTCGCGACAGCGCCAAGGACGAGGGCGGCGACGATGACGACGAGACGCACACGCAACGGACGGCGCGACGACCTGGCTCCCGGTGGGACGGCGACGCTCACGGGTGCGCGGCCTCGGCGGGAATCTCCGCGGCGGGGCGCAGGACGTAGCCGACGCGTCGAATGGTGTGCAGCATGGGTGCCCGGCCCGCGTCGATCTTCTTGCGCAGATAAGAGATGTACAGCTCGACGATGTTCGACTCCCGGCCGAAGTCGTAGTCCCACACGCGGCTAAGGATCTGCTCCTTACCGAGGACGATATTCGCGTTGTCCATGAGGAAGCGCAACAGCGAAAACTCCGTAGCGGTGAGCCGGATGTCCTCGCCCGCGCGCGTTACCTGGTGACTGTCCTCATTGAGCACAAGGTCGCCGACTTCGAGGAGCGGGGCCGGCGATTCTGCGCGCAGGGGACTGCGCCGCAGGAGTCCGCGCAGGCGGACGACGACCTCTTCGACGCTGAACGGCTTAGTGACGTAGTCGTCTCCGCCCGCGGCGATTCCCGCGATCCGATCGGTGACCGCGCTATTCGCCGTGAGGAAGAGCACAAGGGCCTCCGTGGACTCACGACGCAGTTCCCGGAGCACCTGCATACCGTCCATATCGGGCAGCACGATGTCCAGCACGATGAGGTGCGGTCGCCACTCGCGCGCCCGCGCGAGGGCCGCCGCTCCTGTTCCGACGGCGTCCACCGCCCATCCTTGCTGGGCAAGGACCATACGGAGAAGGTGACGCAGATGCGGCTCATCATCGACGATGAGCACGCGCACCTCGTCCGGGGACAATTCCGACCGATTCATTTCGCTATCGTGCGCCGCCGATCTGTGCGTGGGATAAGCGTCCGCTGTGCGCGACCTCTCCTTGCGCTGCTCAGCAGTCGAAGGTGCGCAGCTCACTATGCCAGCCGAGCGCCGTGGCGCGCTCGTGCAGGGCTCGGGCGTTCGTGGAACTGGAGGGCGTGACCTCGTCCTCCCGGTAGTAGTCGCGGATAGCGCGTGTGGGGACGTAGCGTCCCCCCAAAGGGTCCGCTCCCGATTCCCGCCCCTCCCACCATCGTCGTCGCGCGCGCTCGCTCGCCGTCGTGAGCGGCACGCGGACGTCGTAGACGAGCAGCCGCTGATCGCCGTAGTCGGCCAGTTCCCCCAGCAGCTCGTCGAGATACGCCGTGCTGGAGAGCGTGCCGTGGATGATGACGTTCTCCCC
>JAATFJ010000198.1 GCA_015655255.1 Actinomycetales bacterium
AGCCCGCGCACGATGTCGCGGATCGCGGCGACATAGGCCTTGGCGATCTCGGGGGCGCGGTGCTCCGCGCCGATAATGGGTTTCGTGACGATCTCTACGAGCGGCACCCCGGCGCGGTTGTAATCGACGAGCGAGTACTCGGCGCCCTGGATGCGACCGGCGGCTCCGCCCATATGGGTGAGCTTGCCCGCGTCCTCCTCCATGTGCGCACGCTCGATCGGCACCGTCACGAGCGTGCCATCCTCGAGCTCCACCTCGACGGAACCCTCATAGGCGATGGGCTCGTCGTACTGGGAGATCTGATAGTTCTTGCCGAGGTCGGGGTAGAAGTAGTTCTTCCTCGCGAAACGGCTCGACGCCGCGATCGAGCAGCCGAGGGCGAGGCCGAGGCTGATCGAGGAGCGGATCGCCGTCGCGTTCACGACGGGCAGCGAGCCGGGAAGGCCGAGGTCCACGGGCGCGATGAGCGTGTTGGGCTCTGCGGAGTGGTACTTCTCGTTCGCGGGGTTCGGCGCGGCGGAGAACATCTTCGTCTCGGTGTTGAGCTCGACGTGCACCTCGAAACCGAGGACCGGCTCGAACAGTTCCAGGGCCTTGTCGAAGTCCATGAGTGCGGCCGTGGCCATCAGCGGTTTCCTTCCACGAGCTTCGGGGCCCGCTCGAGCAGCGGCGCTCCCCACTGATCGAGCAGAGCGGCCTCCAGCGCGGCGCCCACCCGGTAGAGACGGGCGTCCTCGCGCGCGGGGGCGAGGAACTGGATGCCGACGGGCAGACCGTCGTAGTCCGCGAGTCCCGAGGGCAGGGAGATACCGGGGACCCCGGCGAGGTTGGCGGGGATGGTCGTGAAGTCGTTGAGATACATCTGCAACGGATCGTCGATCTTCTCCCCCAGCCGGAATGCCGTCGTGGGTGCGGACGGCGTCGCGATGACGTCGACCTGCGCGAAGGCGGAGGCAAAGTCCTGCTGGATGAGCGTGCGCACCTTCTGTGCGCTGCCGTAATAGGCGTCGTAGTAGCCCGCGGACAGCGCGTAGGTGCCCAGGATGATGCGGCGCTTCACCTCGTCGCCGAAGCCCGCCTCGCGCGTGGCAGACATGACGTCCTCGACCGTTGAGTGCCCCTCGGGGGTGACCCGGAGGCCGAAGCGCACGGAGTCGAACTTCGCGAGGTTGCTCGACGCCTCAGCGGGGAGGATGAGGTAGTAGGCGGCGACGCCGTACTCGAAGTGCGGGGCGGACACCTCGACGAGTTCCGCACCGTGCTCTTCGAGAGTGCGGAGCGCGGCGTGGAAGGAGCGTGCCACGCCGGGCTGGAACCCGCTGTCCGGCAGCTCGGTGATGACGCCGACGCGAAGACCGCGCAGCACGTCCCCGCGCGCGCCCTCGCGCGCCGCCGCCGCGAAGGACGGCCAGTTCTCGTCGAGCGAGGTGGAGTCGTGCGGGTCGTGTCCGCCGATGACGTCGTGGAGGAGTCCCGCGTCCAACACCGTGCGCGAGACGGGGCCGACCTGATCCAGGCTCGACGCGAGGGCGATGGCCCCGTAGCGGCTCACCGCGCCATAGGTGGGCTTGACGCCGACGGTTCCCGTGACGTGCGCGGGCTGACGGATCGATCCGCCCGTGTCGGAGCCCAGCGCGAGAGGTGCCTCGAAGGCCGCGACGGCCGCGGCCGATCCGCCACCGGAGCCACCGGGGATCCTGTCCAGATCCCAGGGGTTGTGCGTGGGGCCATAGGCGGAGTGCTCCGTGGAGGAGCCCATCGCGAACTCGTCCATGTTCGTCTTGCCCAGCGGCACGAGGCCCGCGGCGCGAGAGCGGGCGACGACGGTCGCGTCGTACGGCGAGCGATAGCCCTCGAGGATGCGCGAACCGCTCGTGGTCGGCTGGTCGGTCGTGACGAGGACGTCCTTGATGGCGAGGGGCACGCCGGCGAGCTCCCCCAGCTCCTCGCCCGCGGCACGGCGCGCATCGATCTGCTCCGCGACGGCGAGCGCCTGCGCGTTGACGTGCAGGAAGGCGTGCACATCGCCGTCAACGGCGGCGATGCGGTCGAGGTGCGCCTGAGTGGCCTCGACGGCGGACAGTTCGCCTGCGGTCAGTTTCTCGGCGAGTTCCGCTGCGGTCAGCCGGATGATGTCGCTCACTGCTCCTCCCCCAGGATCGCGGTGACGCGGAAGCGGTCGTCCGCCTGGTCCGGTGCGTTCTGCAGCACCTGCTCGTGCGAGAGCGTCTCGCCGACGACGTCCTCCCGGAAGACGTTGTGCAGCGGGATCGGGTGGCTCGTCGCGATGATGTCGGGGGTGGCGACCTCCGAGACCTTCGAGATGTTCTCGACGATGACGTCGAGCTGCCCCGTGAGACGCTCCACCTCCTCGTCGCTCAGCCGGATACGCGCGAGCACGCCGAGATGGCGCACGAGATCAGGGGTGATTTCAGACACGCCTTCCAGTCTAGTTCGCCGTCCCCCGCGGCGAGCACCGACACCGCCCTAGGCTAAGGCGCATGACGACGTACGATCCTCCTCGCCCGTGGGTCGCCAGCTATGCCGCTGGCGTCCCGGACGACCTCGCGCCCGTGTCCGGCTCGCTCGTCGAGATCGTCGAGGCCTCGGCCCGCGATTACCCGCAGGCACCGGCGCTGCAGTTCTTTGGGAAGGAGACGACGTACGCGGAGCTGGAGGAGGCGATCCTGCGCGCGGCGAACGGCCTGCGCGCCCTGGGCGTGCGCGCAGGCGACCGCGTTGCCATCGTCCTGCCGAACTGCCCGCAGCACATCGTCGCCTTCTATGCTGTACTCCGGCTCGGGGCCGTGGTCGTCGAGCACAACCCGCTCTACACGCCGCGGGAACTGCGCAAGCAGTTCGAGGACCACGGGGCGAAGCACGCCATCGTGTGGAGCAATGTCGTCAAGACGGTGCAGCAGTTCCCCGCCGATCTCGCGGTGAGCTCGCTCGTCTCCGTCGATGTGACGCGCGCCATGCCCGCGCTCACGCGTGTCGCATTGCGGTTGCCGATCGCGAAGGCCCGTGCCTCCCGTGCGGCGCTCACGACGCGCGTGCACGGTGCGATCGACTGGCGCAAGGTCGTCGCGGCCGATCCCCTGCCCGCGTCACACCCCTCGCCGCAGACCGATGACCTCGCGATTATCCAGTACACCTCCGGTACGACGGGGACTCCTAAGGGCGCTGCGCTGACGCACAGGAATCTGCTCTCCACTGCGGCACAGTCGCAGGCGTGGGTTCCCTCAATCGTGCGCGGCAAGGGCTGCGTCGTCTACGCCGTGCTCCCCATGTTCCACGCCTACGGGCTCACGCTGTGCCTCACCTTCGCGATGTCGATGGGGGCGCGCCTCGTGCTGTTCCCCAAGTTCGATCCGGATCTCGTCCTCGCGGTGACGAAGAAGCACCCCGCGACGTTCCTTCCCCTCGTGCCGCCCATCGCGGATCGTCTCCTCGCAGCGGCGACGGCGAAGGGCGTGTCGCTCGCCGGAACGGAGATCGCGATCTCCGGTGCCATGGCGCTTCCGCATGAACTCGTCGTTCCCTTCGAGAAGGCGACGGGCGGGTTCCTCGTCGAGGGCTATGGCCTCAGCGAGTGCTCGCCCGTGCTCATGGCCAACCCTGTCGCGGAGAACCGGGTTCCCGGCACCGTCGGACTGCCTCTCCCGGGGACGGAGTGCCGCGTCGTCGATCCCGACGATCCGACGCAGGATGTCCCCGCGGGGACGGCCGGCGAGCTGATCGTGCGGGGACCCCAGGTGTTCTCCGGCTACTACGGCAACCCCGAGGCGACCGAGGACGCCTTCGTGGACGGGTGGTATCGGACCGGTGACATCGTGACCATCGACGAGGCAGGCTTCGTGCGCATCGTCGATCGGATCAAGGAGCTCATCATCACGGGCGGCTTCAACGTCTCCCCCACTGAGGTGGAGAACGCGCTCCGCCAGCATCCTTCCGTGGTGGACGCCGCCGTCGTGGGAATGCCGAGCGAGCATTCGGGCGAAGAGGTCGTCGCTGCCATCGTCGCGGAGCGAGGCGTCGACGTGGACGTGGAGGCGATCCGCGAGTTCTCCCGGAGCATCCTCACCCCGTACAAGGTGCCGCGGCGGATCTACGTCGTCGATGAGCTCCCCGTCTCACTCATTGGCAAGGTGTTGCGTCGGCAGGTGAAGGAGAAGCTGCTCGCGCTCACGAGCGGGAGCTGAGCGGCGCACACTGGGAGCGTCGGCAGACAGGAGCGGCGCGGACACGCTACCTTTGGGAAGTGACTCCTGACGAAACGGCGACGACCGACTCTGCCACCGAATCCCCCGCAAGCCCCGGATTCGAGGAACTCGGCATCACCGGTAAGGTGCTCGCCGCGATCCGCGATCTCGGATACGAGACCCCGTCGCCCATCCAGGCGGCCACCATCCCCGTCCTCCTCGAGGGCCGCGATGTCGTCGGCATGGCGCAGACGGGGACGGGGAAGACGGCGGCGTTCGCGCTGCCCATCCTCGAACGCCTCGACCTGTCCCAGAAGACGCCGCAGGCGCTCGTCCTCGCGCCGACGCGCGAGCTCGCGCTGCAGGGCGCGGAGGCGTTCGAGTCGTACTCCGCCCGGATGCGCGACGTCCACCTTCTCCCCGTGTACGGCGGCCAGGGCTACGGCGTGCAGCTGTCGGCGCTGCGCCGCGGCGTCCATATCGTCGTGGGCACCCCGGGTCGCATCATGGACCACCTGGAGAAGGGCACGCTCGACCTCTCCGAGCTGAAGTACCTCGTCCTCGACGAGGCCGACGAGATGCTGAAGATG
>JAATFJ010000081.1 GCA_015655255.1 Actinomycetales bacterium
ACCGTCTGCACCATCCCCTCGGTGAGTACATCGCCCGGTTTCCCCGAGGCGTGCACTCCTCCGTCCGCGATGGCGACGAGCCGATCCGCATAGCGCGCCGCGAGGTTGAGGTCATGCAGCACCATGACGATCGTCGTGCCGCGGGAGACGTTGAGATCCGTGAGCAGATCCAGCACCTCGACCTGATGGTTGACGTCGAGGAAGGTCGTCGGCTCGTCGAGGAGGAGGATGTCGGTGCGCTGCGCGAGCGCCATCGCGATCCATACGCGCTGCCGCTGCCCGCCGGAGAGCTCATCGACCGCCCGATCGGCGAGATCGTCGGTGCGCGTCGCCTCCAGCGCCTCCGCCACGGCGAGGTCGTCGGCCTCCGACCAGCGCGAGAGCATTCCCTGATGCGGATGCCGTCCGCGCCCCACGAGGTCGGAGACCGTGATCCCCTCCGGCGCGATCGGCGATTGCGGCAGCAGCCCCAGGGTGCGGGCGAGCTGCTTCGCGGGCAGACGGTGCACGTCCTTGCCATCGAGGACGACCGTGCCCTCGCGGGGCGGCAGGAGGCGGGACAGCGAGCGCAGCAGCGTCGACTTCCCGCACGCGTTGGCGCCGACGATGACCGTGATCTTCCCGGGGAGGACGTCGAGCCCCAGTCCGGAGATGACCGTGCGGTCGCCGTAGCCGAGGCTGAGCCCCTCGGCCTTCAGAGTGTGCGATGCGGTCACAGAGATCCCCCCGTGCGGTTGGTGCGGATGATGAGGTAGAGCAGATACGGCGCCCCCAGCGCACCCGTGACGACGCCGACGGGGAATCGCGTTCCCAGGGCGTACTGTCCGAGGACATCCGCGACCGCGACGAGCAGAGCGCCGACCAGCCCGGCGGGGAGGAGCAGTCCGACGCCGGGTCCGGTGAGCCGGGCGGCGATGGGTCCGGCGAGGAAGGCGACGAAGGCGATGGGGCCCGCCGCCGCGGTGGCGAAGGCGATGAGCCCCACGGCCGCGACGATGACGAGCAAACGGGTGCGCTCCACGCGCACGCCCAGGGCCGCCGCCGCGTCCTCCCCCAGCGGCAGCAGGGCGAGATCCCGGGAGCGGGAGAGCAGAAGAGGGACGAGCACGATAATCGCGAGCAGCACGGGGACCACCTGCGACCACGAGGAGCCGTTGAGGCTCCCGGTGAGCCAGCGGTTCGCCTCCTGGAGATCCCATTCCTTCGCGCGGGAGAGGATGTAGGCGATGATGCTCGACAGCATCGCGGAGATCCCGATGCCCACGAGGATGAGCCGGGTCCCCACGACGCCGCCCGTGAAGGCGAGGCCGTAGATGAGGAGCGCGACAGCGAGGCCCGCGACGATGGCGAAGATGGAGACCTGCGGTTCCCCGAAGCCCAGCACGACGATGGCGAAGGCCGCCGCGGCGCTCGCCCCCGAGGATATCCCCACGATGTCAGGGCTCGCGAGCGGGTTGCGCAGCATCGTCTGGAAGCTCACGCCACCCAGGCCGAAGCACAGCCCGACAAGAACGGCGAGCACGGCGCGCGGCAGACGCAGGCGCCCGACCGTGAAGCTCGCCCCCTGCACGTCCTCGCCGAGGATGACGCGCAGCACCTCCGCAGGCGGGTAGAAGGTGTTCCCGATCATGAGGGAGACCGCGAAGGTCAGGAGGACGACGACGAGGAGGATCGCGATCACGAGGCGCCCGCGCCGCCGGCGGCGTCGCCGCCCCGCACGCACGGTGTCGACGAGGATCGCGCTCATAGCTCGCGCACCTTCTGCCGGCGGACGATCCCGATGAAGAAGGGCGCGCCGATGAGCGCCGTGATGATGCCGACGTCCACTTCGCTCGGCCGCGCGACGATGCGCCCGAGCACGTCCGAGAGCGTGAGGAGCGTCGCCCCGAGCACGGCGGAGAGCGGCAGCAGCCAGCGGTGGTCGACCCCGAAGAGGAGGCGGCAGACGTGCGGCACGACGAGGCCGACGAAGCCGATGGGGCCGGCGATGGCGGTGCTCGCGCCCGCGAGGATGATCGCTCCGAGTGCGGCGCCGCCCCGGGCGAGGGCGACGCGCTCACCCAGGGCCGCCGCGTGTTCATCGCCGAGCGCGAGCGAATTGAGCGCCCGCGCCGAGAGCAGGCAGATGACGAATCCCACGGCGAGGAACGGCAGCACGAGAGTGATGCTGTCCCAGTTCCGCCCGCCCACGCCGCCGATCTGCCAGGCCCGCACGGTGGCCGCGATGTCGTTGCGCGGGAGTGCCACGGCAATGAGGAAAGAGGCGAGCGCGGCACTCGTGGCCGCCCCGGAGAGCGCGAGTTTCAGAGGCGTCGCTCCCCCGCGGCCCAGCGAACCGATCGCATAGACGAACACGGCAGTGACGGCCGCCCCGAGGATCGCCGTCCAGATGTACTGCCCCGCCGTGGACAGCCCGAACCAGGCGAGGGAGATGACGATCGCGAGGGCGGCTCCCGCGTTCACGCCGAGGATGCCAGGATCGGCGAGCGGGTTGCGCGTGACGCCCTGCATGACGCCGCCGGACAGGCCGAGCGCAGCGCCCACGAGCATCGCGAGCAGGGTACGCGGGAGACGTTTAGCGATCGCCGCCTGGCTGAGGTTGTCCTGCGCACCGCCGAGGGCCGCGAGGATGTCGGGAAGGGCGACCGCGCGCGAGCCCACGACGAGGGAGAGCACGCCCACGGCAGCGAGGGCGATCACGGCGCAGAGCAGCCAGAGCGCACGCGCACGGTGCGGGCGCCGCACGACGGCGACGCCCGCACCGGGGAGAGCGGCGGTGGTCCTCACTCGGACTTGGCTGCCGCCTCCGCGAGGAGGTCGAGGTAGTCGTCGAGCACCCACGAGATCGCGAGCGGGGTGGGGTTGGCGGCGGTGCCGAGGGGGCCGGAGCCGTCGAGGGCGACGATCGCGCCGTTCTTCACCGCGGGGATCTGGCTCAGCAGCGGGTCGCCTTCGAGGGTCGCGATGAGCTCTTCATCACCGTAGGTGACGATGATGTCGACGTCGTCGAAGACGTCGGCCTGCTCGGCGCTCACCGTGCCGGAGAAGGTACCGTCCGTCGAGGCCGCCTCGATGCTCGCCGGAGTCTTCATGCCGAGGTCGAGGAAGAACTCGGCGCGCGTGTCGAAGGGCGTGTAGAAGCTCACCTGGCTGAGGTCGGTGGGGTCGACGTGGGTGAGGAACATCGTGCCCTTGCCCTCGATCTCCGAGTGCTCCGCGACGCCCGCGGCGATCTCGTCCTCGAGGTCGGCGATGAGCTGCTCGCCCTCCTCCGCCATTCCCATGCCCATGCTGTTGTAGGTGATGAGGTCGCGCCAGGAGGTGCCCCAGGCGGTGTCAGGGAAGGCAACGACGGGAGCGATCTCGCTGAGCGTCTCGTAGTCCTCCTCACTGAGGCCGGAGTACGCGGCGAGGATGACGTCGGGGTCGGTGTCCACGACGGCCTCAAAATCGATGCCGTCGGTCTCGTCGAAGAGGACTGGGGTCTCCGCGCCCAGCTCGTCGAGCTTCTCCTCCACCCAGGGGAGGAGGCCGTCGCCGTCGTCATCTCCGAAGTTCGCCGCGGCCATGCCCACGGGCACGACGCCGAGCGCGAGGGGGACCTCGTGGTTTGCCCAGGCGACGGTCGCGACGCGCTCCGGCTTCTCGGTGATGACCGTCTCGCCGTAGGCGTGCTCGATCGTGATGGGGTAGCCCTCGGCCGATGCGGAGTCACCCGAGGACGCGCTCGCGGAGGGGTCATCGGAGGGGGCGGCGGAACCGCAGGCGGCAAGGCTCAGCGCGGCGACGAGCGCGAAGGACGCAGCCACGAGGGGACGACGAAGGGACATGGAGAACTCCACTCGGTACGGGTAGGGGATGCGAGCACTCGCGCGGGCTGTGGTCCGGAGCACCGTCATCGACAGGCACTTAGGCGAGGCTTACCTGCTCAACCCTAGGACAGGGAGACCGGCGCCGCAATCGCGCGATTATGACCATCGATGTCGCAAAAGCGACACCGCGCGGATACTCTAACGGAACGACCCCGGCGTGCTCCCCGTACTGCGACGGAATGCCACCCCGAAGGCGCTCGCCGATCCGTATCCCGCCGAAACGGCGACCTCGTCGAGCGGCATCCCCCGGGATAGTAACTGCACGGCGTACTGCATCCGCACCGTCGCGACCCAGCGCGCGAACCCCAAGCCCGTCTCCGCCTGGAAGGCACGCGTGATGGTGCGCGGGTTCACGCCGAGCGTGCGTGCCCAGCCCTCCAGGGTACACTCTAGAAAGGATACGAAGCAATGTATACGTAGTATTTCCAACCAAGTGCGTCAAGCGCGACCGGGTTCACGTATTGATTGAAGATCAATGCCAATGACACCGTAAAGTTGAACACTGTCAGACCCTTTGCGCGAAGCG
>JAATFJ010000065.1 GCA_015655255.1 Actinomycetales bacterium
CGACCGCCGCCGCATCCGTCGTCGATAGCCCCTCACCAATCGCCCGCCAAAACGATCGCTGCACCGACCGAGGAGACCCGTTCCTGCCACCCATCACAGCTCCCGAAACCCAGGGTGTTGCACTGACCCATTGAAATCGCCGGTGTGCACGTCCTGCGGAGGTGCACATCTCCTACGGGGCCTTTGGGCATGCAGGCGGCGAGGGTGTGTGTGCTTCGGAAGGATTTGTGCGCTTGGGTAGGACGGATACGGTGCGAACGTCCTGCGGAGGTGCACATCTCCTACGGGGCATGCGGGTGGGGCGGGCCAGTCAGGGCATGCGGGTCGGCGGCGTGCGGGCAGGGGAGTGCGCGGTGTGCGAGCAGGATGGGCGGGCGCGCGGGGCTGGCGTGCACATCGGGGCCCGAAAGGCGCGGCCTATGCTCCCGCGAGCACCCGCTCCACGACCTGCGCGACCCCGTCCTCTGCATTCGTCGCGGTGACCTCATCGGCGGCGGCGATGACCGCATCCTCGGCGTTTCCCATGGCGACGCCCCGGCCCGCCCAGCGCAGCATCTCCACATCGTTGAGGGCGTCTCCGAAGGCGATGACCTCCTCCTGCGCGATGCCGAGGTGCGCGCACAGCGTCGCCAATCCGGTCGCCTTCGTCACCCCCTCCGCCATGATCTCCACGAAGGGCGCGCCCGAGACGGTCGCTTCGAATCCGCTCAGGCCGAGGGAATCGATCGCCGCGAGGATCTCCCGCGGCGGGATCGTGGGATGGCGGATGACGAGTTTGAGGCTCGGACCGTCGATCACCCGGCTCAGCGGGAGGGCTCCCATCGTCGAGGGCGCGCGTTTGTGGTCGTGCTCCGCGGCGATGTCCGCGTACTCCTCTTCGGCGAGGAAGGTCTCGCCCCCGTCGCGCACGCTCACATGCAGCAGCCCGGGGATGAGGGGGCGTAGCGCCGTCACGAGGGTGCGTTGCGTCTCGACATCCACGGTGCGCGGGAAGAGGACCTCGTTCGTCGCCAGGTGCACGGCGAATGCGCCGTTTCCGCACAGCGACCAGCTCGTGAACCCGGCCTGTGCGGCGATCGCCCGCACACCGATGGGCTGCCGCGCCGTGACCGGGACGACCTCGATTCCCGCCGACCGCGCCGCGTCGAGCGCCCGCCGGGTGCGCGGCGAGACGGTGAAATCGTCACCGAGGAGCGTGCCGTCGAGGTCGCTCGCGATGAGGCGGATGCGCGGTGCGGGAGCGTCCATCTCAGGTGAAGATCATGGGGAGGTCGTCGTCCTCGTCCGCGCCCGCGAGGGCGAGGTCCACGACGACGGGAACGTGGTCGCTCGGCTGCTCGCCCTTGCGTTCCTCCCGATGGATGGAGGCGCCAGACACCGCTTCCGCGAAGGGCGCGGAGCCGAGGATGAAGTCGATGCGCACGCCCTCGTTCCGAGGGAACTTGAGCCGCTGGTAGTCCCAGTAGGTGAACCCCTCGGGGATGAGCGGGCGGACGACGTCATGGAGTCCCGCATCCTCCAGGGCGAAGAAGGCGGCGCGCTCCTCCGGGGAGACGTGCGTGGAGACACCCGCGACGATGTCTGGGTCACTGTTGTCCGCATCGAAGGGGATGATGTTGAAGTCGCCGACGAGGGCGAGGGGGAGGTCCGGGGTCTCTTCCAGGGAGGCGGCGGTCGCCTCCTTCAGGGCGGCGAGCCAGCGCAACTTATAGGCGTAATGCGGGTCGTCGAGGCCGCGGCCGTTGGGGACGTAGAGGCTCCACACGCGGATCCCGCCCGTCGTCACTCCGAGGGCGCGCGCTTCCAGCGGTGCATCGGGGCCGTCATGCCCCTTCGCGAAGCCGGGCATGCCCGCGAAGGATGTGGCGACGTCCGTCATCGGCTCGCGGCTCGCGATCGCGACGCCGTTCCACTGGTTCAGCCCGTGCACCTCCACCTGGTAGCCCGCGTCCTCGAAGGGGCCGTAGGGGAACTGCTCCGGCTTGCACTTGATCTCCTGCATCGCGAGAACGTCGATGTCCTCGCGGACGGCGAACTCGACGGTGCGGGCGACGCGGGTGCGGATGGAGTTGACGTTCCAGGTGGCCAGGCGCATGGGTAAAGCCTATTCCGCCGCCGAGCCACCCAGTTCTTGCCGAGCCACCCTCTTATTCACGTGATTTCGGTGGTGGTTCGGCGCGATCTGGGTGGCTCGACGGAATCGTGGGGGGACTCAGTGCTCCGCGGGATCCGCCGTGCCCACGAGCACACCGCGCGCGAGCGTGTGGAAGTGTCGGTTGAATCCGAGGACCGCGGGCGTCGACCCCGGCGCCACATCGAGGGTAGGCGCATCGAGGGCATCGAGGACGAAGAAGTAGCGGTGGATGCCGGTGCCCGCGGGCGGGGCGGCGCCGATGAAGCGTTCCAGCCGTGCCTCGTTGGGCAACACTGCAGCACCGGAGGGGAGCGTATCGACCGAGCCGGTCCCACCCGGGAGCCCGCGCGTGTGCGCGGGTAGGTCGAAAGCGGCCCAGTGCCAGAATC
>JAATFJ010000129.1 GCA_015655255.1 Actinomycetales bacterium
CATTCCGCAGGCGTCCCATCGGGACGACGCACCTTGTCACGCACACGCCAGGCCAATTCGATATCACCCCAGATGGCGACGCCGTTCTCCGTCGCCCAGTCGAGGAGCGGATGCGCGGGAGCGAAACCCGGCGAGGCGACGATGAGCTCCGGGGCGAAGGCGCCGAGCTCGTCCGGCGCCGATCTCAGCGAGTCGATGAGGAGGCGCGCACCGATGATGGGCACGAGCCGGGCGTACTCCTCCTTCGCCTCCGCGGCGAGGACGAGAACCTCGGCGCCGAGCTCGGCGAGGGTGTCCGCCGCAGCGAAGCCCGCGGCGCCGAGGCCGAGCACTGCGACGCGCAGCCCCGACCAGTCCGCGCGCCAGCTCGTCAGCGCATCGAGACGGTCCTGTCCCGTCACAGTGACAACCACTGCCATTCGACGTAGAACAGTCCCACCCCGGACACCGCGAGCAGTCCCGTGATGATCCACAGCCGGACCACAATGGTCACCTCTGGCCAGCCGCGCATCTCCAGGTGGTGGTGGAAGGGGCTCATGAGGAAGAGCCGCTTTCCGCGTGTGAGCTTGAAGTAGATGCGCTGCAGGATGACCGAGCCGGAGGACAGTACGAAGGTGCCGCCGAGGACGAGGAGGAGCAGCTCGGTGCGAGTGAGGATCGCCATCGCCGTGATGACGCCACCGATGGCCATCGAGCCGACGTCGCCCATGAAGACCTTGGCCTTGGGGGCGTTCCACCACAGGAAGCCCACGAGGCTCCCCGCGACCGAGGCGCCGACGATCGCAAGGCTCAGCGGATCGCGCACCTCGTAGCAGCCCGCCGCCGCATCCATCGCGCAGGACTGGTTCCACTGCCAGAACGAAATGATGCTGTACGCGCCCACGACGAAGACGCCCGCCCCCGCCGCAAGGCCGTCGAGCCCGTCGGTGACATTGACGCTGTTGGAAGCGGCCACGCCGATGAGCGAAATCCAAATGAGGTAGAGCGCCCAGCCGATGAGCGGACCGCCGATGAGGAGGAGGTCGAGACCGGGGATGTCCCGGAAGAGCGAGACCGCCGAGCTCGCCGGCGTTTGCCCCCAGCGGTTGGGGAAGTTCAGTGCGACAATCCCGAACGGGACCATGACAATGAGCTGGCCGAGGATCTTCCACCAGCCACCGAGGCCGAGGCTGCGCTGGCTGCGCACCTTCATGTAGTCGTCTATGAAGCCCACGGCGCCGAATCCGACCATGACCCACAGCACAAGGACCGAGGAGAGCGCGATCTGGCTGCCGCCGGCGATGACGCCGGTGAAATAGCCGACGATCGTGCCGAGGATGAAGATGACCCCGCCCATCGTGGGTGTTCCGCGCTTGGCGGCATGCTGGGGGTTTCCCAGTTCCGGGGTACGGATGACCTGCCCCCAGCCGAGCTTGCGGAACAGCCGCAGGAAGACGGGAGTCAGGAACAGGGTGAAGGCGAGCGATATCGCCGCCGCCATGAGCAGAGACCTCACGAGAACAATTCTCCCAGACGATCGCCGAGGAAACGGAGTCATGGGGCATTGGACGATTTCACGAGCACTCTGTCGCCGTCGCGGAGCTCGCCGCGCAGGTACTCGAAGGCGGAATCCTGATCGGCGAAGAACAGCGCCTCGCCATCCCAGGAGCCCTGTGCGATGGCGGCGAGGTAGAGGCGTCGTGCCTCCGCGCCGACGACGACGATGCGCTGGATGTCCAGGCGCACGGCGAGGAGACCGATGCGGTCGTGCTCCTCGCCCGAGTCCTCGCCGAGTTCGCTCATGGCGCCGAGCACCGCGACGGTGCGCTCCCCCGGCTCGGCGATTTGCGCGAGGGTGCGCAGGGCCGCGGCCATGGAGTCAGGGCTCGCGTTATAGGCGTCGTTGATGATGCGCACGCGTTCGTTACCCAGTGGCTGCATGCGCCAGCGTTCGGCGATCTCGACCGTCTCCAGGCGAGAGATCGCCGCGGAGGCGGAGACGCCGAGGGCGCGCGCCGCGGAGATCGCGGCGAGCGCATTGCCCACATGGTGGGCGCCGAGGACGTGCAGCCGGAGCGGAAGACTCTCCCCCTCCGGCAGCGTCACGGTGCAGCGGGTCCCCGAGGCCGCCACGACGATGTCCGTGGCGCGCACATCTGCGGCGGGGGTTTGCCCGAAGCCGATCACGCGCATGCCGCGATCCTCCGCGAGGGCGCGCATCGCGGAGACCCGCGGGTCATCGACGTTGAGCACGGCCGTCCCCGTGGGGCGCGAGGAGGTGACGAGTTCTGCCTTGGCCTTCGCGGTGCCCTCGATGCCCCCGAATCCTCCGGCGTGGGCGAGGCCCACCATGAGGATGACGGCGATGTCGGGCTCGACGAGATCCGCAAGCCGACGAATGCTGCCGGGACCGGCGGCGCCGAACTCGCTCACGAGATAGCGGGTCGTCTCGGTGACGCGCAGCATCGTGACGGGGGCGCCGACCTCATTGTTGTAGGAGGCGCGGGGGGCCACGGTCTCGCCCTCGTCGCGAAGGATGCGCGCAAGGAAGTTCTTCGTCGTCGTCTTCCCGTTCGATCCCGTGATGCCGACGATGCGCAATGTGATGGTAACCCATCCGAACTTATTCAGTTCGTATCCCTTATCAAAATGAATGGATTGGGTATGCATTACTTCCCTGTTCCCCAGGTCCAGCCCCCACCCTACGTAGGTTTCGATCGGGCCGACGCCCCG
>JAATFJ010000191.1 GCA_015655255.1 Actinomycetales bacterium
AAGCGGGACTGGGCATCGCGATCCCCATCGCCGTCATGACCCTCCTCGGGGCTCCCGCACTGGGGTACATCGGCGCATCCGGGGCTTTCACCGTGATCTTCGCGGGTGCCCTCGCCGTCGTCGAACGGGCGCGGATCCTCCCGATCGTCGCCGCCGGTCTCGTCGCGTGCGCGGGCCTGGGTGCGCTCGTCGCGCACGATCGCTGGCTGTCGAGCATCGGCGTCGCGGTCGTCGCCATACTCAGTGCGGCGCTCATGTTCGGCTTCCGGATGGGCCCGCCGGGACCGATCTTCTTCATCCTCGTGTTCGGGCTTTCCGCGCAGATCGTGTCGTCGGCGGCGGTGGATCCGGGGCTCTACGTCCTCGTCTTCGCCGCGGGTTGCGCGCTATCCCTCCTCATCGCTTTGACCCCTCTGCTGCTGCCCCGGGTACGGCGCGTGCACGCCCGTCCGCTGCATGAGATCTTCCCCGGACCCGCCTGGAACGAGGATGCGCGCATGCTCCTCATCCGAGTCGCCCTCGTCTCCGTCATCGGCGTCGCGGTCGGGGCCTTCGTGGATCCGCGGCGCGGGTACTGGATCGTGGGATCGGCGGTCGCCGTCATCGGTCTCGTCGCCTCCCGCAAGGCGGCATTCCAGCGGGGGATCCATCGCATGGTGGGTACGATCCTCGGCGCGGGCGTCTACGCACTGCTTGCCCTCGCGCACCCCAGCGGTCTCTGGCTCGCGCTCCTCCTCGGTGTGCTGCAGTTCCTCATCGAGATGGTCGTCGTGAGCAACTATGCGCTCGCGCTCCTCTTCATCACCCCGCTCGTCCTCACCCTCACGGGCGCCGCGAACGGAGAGCTCGGCTCGATGGTTGTCGCCGGGGAGCGCATCGTCGACACGTTCATCGGCGCGGTGCTGGGAATGGCGTCCGGTGTGCTGCACCCGCGGACGCCGCGGGTGGGCGCGGCGGGGTAGCGCAGTTCAGAGCATCTCCACCCGGCGGGCGTGCCGCCCCCCTTCGAAATCCTCATCCAGCCAGCAGCGAACGATCATCTTCGCCACCTCCACACCGACCACACGGGCACCGAAAGCCAGCACATTGGTGTCGTTATGGGCTCGCGACAGCGCCGCGGAATAGGGCTCCGAGCAGCACACCGCACGCACGCCCGGCACCTTGTTCGCGGCAATCGATATCCCCACACCCGTGCCACAGATCACAATTCCCCGTTCCGCCTCCCCCCGGACGACGGCTTCGCCGACACGCCGACCGTAGAGCGGGTAGTCGGTCCGTGCCGCGTCGTGATGACCGAGATCGATCACATCGTGACCCAGCTCCACGAGATAACCGGCGATCTCCTTCTTCAACTCGTAGCCGACGTGGTCATTGCCGATGGCGATCTTCATGGGAGCCTCCGAGAGCTCAACAGGGGGTGTTCGGACGAGAGAGAGTGTGACGCCCTCGTCCAGGCATGCACGGCGGCGCCGATGACGCCTGCCTGTTGCCCGCCACGTGAGTACAGGAAATCGAGTTCTGCTGCGGGCAACGGGTGACGTGTGTGGGTGCGCACCAAGGTCTCGAGCCGGGTGCGCGAGAACTCCGGTGTCTGGATGACCCCGCCGCCCAGCACGATCGCCTCCGGGTCAAGGATGTTGATCTCTGTGGCGATGGCGACGGCAAGCGTCTGAAAGAACACGCCGAGTTCGTGTGCGTGCGCGACGTTGTGGAAGACATCGACGAGGTCTCCGCCGGAGGAATCCGCGAGGTCCGCGAGATAGCGGCCCGAGGCGACGGTCTCCACGCAGCCCACGTTTCCGCAGCCGCAGATTCCGGTGAGATGGAGCTGAGGGATATGCCCCAGTTCGCCGGCGACGCCGTGTCGACCGACGAGGATGGAACCGTCGACGCTGATCGCGTTGCCGAGCCCCGTGCCCACATAGCAGCCGATGACGATCCCCTCGCGCGGCAGGTCGAGTGTCTGCATGTCGTAACGAAGAAGGTTGTTGACGTCACGATCGATGATGGCGGGGATCCCGAAGGTCGCCTCGAGTCGTTCCACGACCGACACGTTCTGCAGAGCGGGCAGATTGGTCGTGGAGAGGATCCGCGTGCGCGCTCGATCGATCGTCGCCGGGAATCCCAGGGTGATCGCACGAAGATGCGCATCTGTGCTCGTGCGTGTGCTGAGGTACGCAGAGATGTAGTCGGAGAGGTCGTCGATGGGCCGCTCGCCTCCGAGAAGTCGCGCGCTGCCGATGATCTCGAAATCCGTGATCCGCAGTGCCCTGTCGACGAGTCCGATTCGCAAATGCGTTCCGCCGATATCCAGTGCGAGCACGCGATCGAGCGGATCTCCGTGCTCTGCACCATTCGCGGGTGACGCGTCTTCCTGCACGGTCACGACACGACCGCGGTCGCTGCGGTGAACGCATCGTTCATGAGTCTCCACGCCTCGTGAAGATCCGAATCGAGGGCGAAGAGCCCCGAGCTGCCCAGGACGAACATCTCCGCCCCGGCACCCCAGAGCTGACCGAATGTTCGGGCATTGCAGGAGCCATCGATCTGGATCGTGTATCCCAGCTCCGATGACCGTTTGCGTTCCGCGGCTTCCTCGATCTTCGTGAGCATCTCCCTGATGAAGGGCTGCCCGGCGTAACCGACGTCGACCGTCATGACGGTGAGCAGGTCGATCCTGTCCAGGTAGTGCTGCACAGCAGAGAGTGGTGTGGCCGGGTTGAGAACGATACCGGCCGCGCAACCGTGATCCCGGATCCGTCCCAGGAGGCGGAAGGCGTCACGGTTCACGGTCTCCGCGTGCAGGGAAATCGTGCGCGCCCCGTTCTCCGCGAGAACGTCGATCCAATCCCCGGGGTGCTCCGTCATGAGATGCGCCTCCAGCGGG
>JAATFJ010000304.1 GCA_015655255.1 Actinomycetales bacterium
GCCAGAGGAGCAGGCGGAGCATATGCGCCTGCTCGCCGCCGCCGCGCTCGACGACGCCCATATCGCGGGCACCGCCGCCGCGCTCGCCCCCCTGCGCGACGCGCTCCTCCGGCTCGCTCGGCGCGGGCAGGCGGCGGGCGAACTGCGTGAAGACGTCACGCCCGAGCTCCTGGCCCGCCTCATCGAGGAGACGGCGCGGACGGCGCTCGTGCGCAGTGAGGACACCACTCCCACCGCCGAGCTCGTCGTCCGCGTGGTCCTCAGCATCGCAGGGCTCTCCTGGCGCGAGGTGGACGATCTGCTCACCGCGCATCCCCATGTCCTCTTCCCCCGGAAGGTTCAGCTATGAAGATCGCCCTGCACGGCGTATCCAAGGGCCGACGCGGTTCGGCGCTTCCCGAGACCACGGTCGAGTTCGAGAGCGGCGAGGCGCGGTTCATCCGCGCCGAGACCGAGCAGCGCCCCACCGTCCTCGGCCTCATCGCGAGCGGGCGGATGCGTCCCGATACCGGACACGTCACGATCGACGGTGCCCGCGACGCGAAACAGATCCGCCGACGCATCGCCCTCGTCGATGCGCTCGAAGTGAGCGATCCCCCGGCGAACGTGAGCCTTGCGGGCATCGTGGGGGAAGAGCTCATGTTCGCCGGCCGCGGTGCCACACCGCTCCATGCCCGGCGCTGGCTCGACGAGCTCGGCTTCGATGAGCTGGCAGGGCTGTCGATGGGCGACGTCCCGGCGACGGCGCGCGTGCGCATCCTCAGCGAGCTCGCGGTTCTGCGTCCCGACGTGGACGGATTCGTGCTCGTCCGCCCCGACCGCCACGGCGGTTCCCCGGACGGCTGGTGGCGCATCACCACTGAGTTCGCCGAGCGCGGATACGCTGTGCTCGTCATCGTCGGGGGCTCCGCGGCGCTCGCCTTGGAACGGATGCCCGAGTATCGCGGTCCGCGGATCGCTGTGTCTGGTGTCCCGGATATCGTCGTACCCGCAGGCGGGACGGATGTGCTCGGGGACGACCAGCCTACGGGCGGCCTCGATACGGGCAATATCGACGCCGACGAATCCGCTGCGGACGGCTCCGATGAGGAGGACTCCTCTGCAGACGACCCCGATACGGACGACTCCGACGCGGACGACGCCTCTGCAAAAGAATCCGATCCGGATGGCTCCGATACAGACGACCACGACGCGGACGGCTCCGCCCTCGGCGACCACGCAGCAGACGATCCGGGACCGGAAGACAACGCCGACACGAGATCCGACGACTCCCAAGACACCCGATCCGGCGATCCCGATCCTGGTGACTCCGCGCCTCCCGAGCGCACCCCCGACGAGCTCACCACCCCCATCCCTCCCGAGGAAGGAGAAGCACGATGAAGATCCCCGCCATGGTCGCGGCGGAGTTCCGCCGCCTCACTGCCAGCAAGATGGGCATCCTCGCCCTCGTCGCGCTCCTCTGCGTGCCCATCCTCTACGGCGGCGTCTACCTCTGGGCCAATCAGGACCCCTATGGGAAGTTCTCGGAGGTGCCCGTCGCCCTCGTTGTCGAGGACACCGGTTCTTCCGACGGCGACAACTACGGGAAGACCGTCGCCGACAACCTCGTGGAAGGGCATGCCTTCGACTGGCAGGAGATGTCGGCCGATGCGGCCACCGCGGCCCTCCGCGCCGGCGACGTCGACTTCACCGTGACGATTCCCGCCGATTTCTCGGATGCGCTCACCTCCGCCTCCGGCACGGACCCGCGCCAGGCTTCCATCGAGCTGGAGACCAACGACGCGAACAACTATCTCGCTTCCTCGATGGGCACGCAGGCCGTCGAGAAGATCCGCGCCTCCGTCGCGCAACTCGTGGGGAGCGAGGCCGCCGAGCGGCTGCTCACGGGGCTCAGCGACATCCGCGACAAGCTCAGTGAGGCCACTGATGGCGCGACGCAGCTCGTCGACGGCACGGCCACGGCGGCATCCGGCAGCGTGCAGCTCGCCGACGGGACCGCTCAGCTCGCCTCGGGATCCGCACAGCTCTCCGACGGCGCCTCTCAGCTCGCGAGCGGATCACGCTCGCTCGCCGATGGTGCCCGCCAACTCGCCGACGGCGCCAAGCAAGTGAGCGCGGGGAACCAGCAGCTCGCGGCCGTCGCCGACCGTGCGGGCGCCGCGGTGCAGGATGCCGCGAATGCCCTCCCTCAGGTCCGCAGCGACATCGAGCAGCTGCTCAGCGATCGCGGTCTCACGACGGATGAGATCGCCGATGTCCTCTCCCGACTCGACCCCGTCGCCGCGCAGCTCCAGCAGGGCAACGCCACCGTGCAGCAGGCGGTGGGCCAGGTCGACCAGCTCGCGGCCGGGGCGGCGACCCTCGCGGCGAGTGCGAACACGCTCGCGGACGGGGCAAGTTCCGTCGCGGATGGAGCGGGCTCGGTCTCCGAGGGGGCGAGTTCCGTGGCGAGCGGGGCGGCCTCCGCGGATGCGGGCGCCGCACAGCTCCGCGACGGGCTCGGCACAATCGCCTCCGGCACCGTGACGCTCCGCGACGGCCTCGCCGACGGGGTCGACTCGATCCCCGCCTCCACCCCCGACCTGCGGCAGAAGCAGGCCGACACGATCTCCGATCCCGTCGCCGTCTCCAGCGATAAGGTCGCCTCCGCGGAGGACTACGGGGCAGGACTCGCACCCTTCTTCGCCGCCCTCGCCGGCTGGATCGGGATCTACGCGCTCTTCCTCATCGTCAAGCCCGTGTCCCGCCGCGCCGTGACGGCGCTGCACTCGCCGTTGCGGATCACGGTCGCCGCATGGCTCACGCCCGCGGTGCTCGGCGCGGTGCAGATGATCGGACTGCTCGGCATCCTCATGCTCGCCCTGGGCTTCACCTTCGACAATCCGATCGGCACGCTGGGCGTCCTCGTGATGGCATCGGCTACCTTCGCAGCGATCGTGCTCGCCCTCAACATCTGGCTGGGATCGGTGGGGCAGTTCCTCGGACTCATCCTCATGGTGCTCCAGCTCGTGACGGCGGGAGGGACCTTCCCCTGGCAGACGCTGCCCGGGCCGCTCGCGGTGCTGCACCACGTGCTGCCGATGGGCTACGTCGTCGATGCGATGCGACAGCTCATGTACGGGGGGAACCTTCCCCGTGCCGCGGGCGATCTGGGCATCCTCGCCGCGTGGCTCGTCGGCGCACTCGTGCTCTCCGCGATCGGGGTGACGCGCATGACGCGCCGAAGGACCCTGCGCGACCTGCAGCCGAGCCTCATCGGGTAGGCGAGGCACCGGCCCCACCACCGCGCCTCCCCTCTCTTTTCGCCTGTCTGCCTCTCCGCCTCTCCGCCTGTCCGCCTCTCCGCCTGTCCGCTCTCCTGTCCTCCCCCTCCCCCGCGTTTCCACACTTCTGCCGAGCCACCCACCTCCTGCCGGGCCACCCACGTAAATGCGTAGTTATGTGGGCGGCTCAGCGGAAAGTGGGTGGTTCGACGGGGAGAGGGAGGCGGAGCTTCGGCGAAGACCTCTGCCGCACCCCGCGGAACCTCCGCGCACACCGCGCTCAGCGGGAGGCGGCAGGGACGACAAGCACGGACTGGGCGACGAGGGCGGAGAGCTCCACAGGGCGACCCGCGTGGCGAACGGTCATGAGTCCCGTGACGGCGAGCGGGCGTTCGACGCGCAGCTGTGCACCGATCGCGATGCTCCGCGCGGTGAGGAACTGCAGCACCTCCGCATTGCGGTCGGAGACGCGCGAGACACACACGGTCTCCCCCTCCGCGGCCTCGGCGAGCGCACGAGCGCGCGGCTCGGAGATGCGTCGCCCCGGCCGCGGGATGGGGTCGCCGTGCGGGTCGATATCGGGGAAGCCGATCGCCTCGTCCATGCGCGCGAGCACAAGATCGGAGACGGCGTGCTCAAGGCGGTCTGCCTCGTCGTGCACCTGGTCCCACGTAAGCTGCAGCTGCTCCACGAGGTAGGTCTCGATGATGCGATGCCGCCGCACGACCTCGACGGCGATGCGCTCCCCCTCTGCGGTGAGCTCGATGGCGCCGTAGGGCTCGTAGCGGATGAGCTCCTGCCGCGCGAGCTTCTTGAGGTTCGCGGAGACCGTGGAGGGGGTGACCCCCAGAGAGGCGGCGAGGTCGCTCGTCGTCGCGCGCCGCTCCTCTCCGGGCCAGGCGCACGCCTTCCAGATGAGGGGCAGGTAGTCCTCGATGACGCGGGTGGTCTCGCTGGGTGTCGGCATCGTGTCTATTCTCCCCGGTTCGCACCGACGAGGGCGCGCTCTTTCCCCTCCGCACCGATGCGACGGAAGGGCGCGGAGAGCGCAGGCATGATATGTGCGCGGTGCAGCACAAGGAAGACGACGGCGATCGCCGCCTGCACGATGCTGAGCACGTAGCGTCCCGTCGTGTCCGTGACGACGAACTGGACGAGGAAGAGCGCGCCGAGGCCGACGGCGGAGGTCCAGTGGAAGCGCATCGCGATGATGACGGCGAGTCCGAGGAGGGTCTGCGTCGCGGTGAGAACGAACTCCTCCACCTGGCGCACATCGAGGGGCAGGCCCATTCCACCTCCGCCGACGGCGTGTGCGAGGGGGAGCGAGCCGACGAGGAGGCTCCACTGGTTGACCTTCGAGGCGATGAGCGTCGCGATCGCGGCGGCGCCCCTCCCGCGCACGGCGAACATCACGGCGATGAGGAACTCGGGTGCCTCGCTCGCGAGGGGCGCGAGCCACTGCACGAGGAAGTAGCTGTCCACTCCGAGCGAGGAGCCAGAGGCGACGAGCGCATCGGCGAAGGGCTCCGCGGAGAGGAGGATGATCGCCGCGGAGATCAGGAAGAGCGTCACGACCGTGATCCGGCGCCGGCGCTGCGGCAGCGCGCCGATAACGGCCGCGGTGCCGACGAGCTCCTCCTCACCGTCGTCCTCGACCTTGCCGGAACGCCAGAGGTACGCGACGAAGACAAGCACGAGAACGATGCCGAACCACAGCGGAATACTGCCGAGGAGCGGGATCGCGAAGGCGAGGATCGCGAGGATCGCGAGAAAGCCAATCTCCAGGCGGCTTGCGGGGGGGAGCAGCAGCGCCGTCGGCTTCGTCGCGCCCCGTGCCGCCGCGGCGCGACGCGCGACGACGATGGCAATGATCGCGACGAGCGGCCACCCGAAGCCGAGGAGCAGGCGGTTCGAGCCCGTCATATTCGCGGCGGCGTAGGGCGCGAACTCCGCATCCGTCCCCGACCGGAACGCGTAGTAGAGGTCGACGGCATACTCGGGGAGCACAGCGATGAGCGCGAGCAGGGCGATGGCGAGCGCGCCGGAGATGTCCTTCTGCGCGGCCTCCGCGGCCCAGGCGAGAAGGAAGGCCGCCGCGACGATCGCGGCGCCGAAAAGTAGCACCTCGACGGCGGGGGCGAGGTGCATCCCGGTCACGCGGACGATGAGGGCGGGGGCGGCGATGATGAGACAGAGTGCCAGGCGGCGCACGAGGGCAGCGGGCATGGGGTTCTCCAGATCGGTCGCCGAGACAGAACGTCTCGGTCACGGACTGAAGGTCTCGTTCGCCTCGGGATGATGAGGTGGGGCGCCGGGCCGATCTCCGTGATGGCCAGTGTGTCGACGCGCCCGCGGCCGGAAACCGGCGCGGAACTACTCCCCTTCGGATACCGAGCCTCCCCCGGGCGGGGATGGTGTGTCTACGCACAACCAGAAGTGTGAAGGATCCAACTTTTTCACGGCCCTGTTTCGGCACGCCGACGACCGCCCGTGCTGCGCTGACATCGCGTGCGTCTGCTCCGGAGGGACGGAGTCCGCGCAGACTTCCTGCAACGGACGCACATCCTCCACGGACGCGGACGCCGGTTCGCAGGCACGCACTCGTTTTACGCAGGCACGCACTCGGACACGGATCCATCCGCACGGCAGGCGTACGTCTCCTCCGACGTGCACACGGACACGCACGCACGCGTCCTCGCGACCGCAACAGCGCGCGTGCTGGCTGCGCCGGACCTCAGCGGCGCCGGGCCCGCGGGCAGACCCGGGCCTACCCCTGCCCGTTGGAGCAGGTCTCCGTCCCGGCCGACTGCCCGCTGATGTTCTGCGGGAGCACGACGACGCCCGCATCCGGAGTCTCGGTGGCGCTCGCATCCGGCGTGGCCGTGTCGTCATCGGGCGTGGCCGTGGCCGTATCGTCGGGCGTCACGGTGCCGTCGTCGGAGACGGGGGTCTCATCGACCGCGCCGTTCCCCGTCGCCGAGACCTCGATGCGATCGTTCGCGGCGAGCGCATCCCAGAGGATCTCAGCGCTCGCGTAGTCCGGCACGCGACGGTTCTCGTCCGCGGAGTCGACCAACACGGGGTACTGCAGGAAGTTGATGTCCTCATAGGGGACGTCCTTGACGGCGAGGGCGATCTGCGCGAGCAGGCTGGGGTTGGTGAGGCTCTCGCTGGGCCGCACGTTGGTGAGCACGGTGTTGGCGAGCTTGAGCATCGTGCCGATGTCGCCGAGCACCTCGCTGCTCATGATCTTGCGCACGAGGGCGGAGAGGTACACCTGCTGATTGCTCACGCGGCTGATGTCGCTGCCGTCACCGACGCCGTAGCGGGTGCGGAGGAACTGCAGCGCCTCGTACCCGGCGAGGGTGTGCGTGCCCGGATCGAGACTGAGGTTGGTGTAGCTGTCGTAGATGCCGTTGGCGACGCACACGTCGACGCCGCCGATCGCGTTGGTGATCTCGATGACGCCGCCCCACGTGATCTCCGCGGCGAACGGGATCTCCAGGCCCGTGAGCGATTTGATGGTCTCGACGACGCAGTTGAGGCCGCCCATCTCGTCCATCGCGTTGATCTGGGTCTTCGACGTCGCGGCGACCGTGCTGCCGTCGTCGGCCGTGCACTCCGGTGTGGCGACCATGAGGTCGCGGGGGAAGGTGATGGCAGTGATGCGCCGCGGCTCGTCGGAGATGTGCAGGAGCATGTTGACGTCGTTGCGCTTGCCGCCCTCATCCTCCTCGCAGCGGTCGCCGAAGAGGGAGGCGTATTCCTCCTCGCATTCGTCCGTACCGACGAGGAGGATGTTCGTGCCGCCCTCGAACGCGGAGAGGTTCGGGGGAACGCTCTCCTGCCCTTCCAGAGCGACGGCACCGTCGGTGTACTGCGAGGACAGGTCGTAGACGGTGTACGCACTCACGCCGACGGCGCTCACGAGGACGACGGCCATGCCCACGCCGATGAGCTTGAGCAGCTGGGTCCACCGACGAGGTGTGTGCTGCTGGCCGTGGGCGGCGAGGGGGCGGCGAGAGACAGACATCCGTCCCATTCTCTGCGGGCGCCCTGTGAACAGCCTGACGGATGCACGGGTGCACGGGGTGGAGAGAATGCGCCGACGGGAACGCGGGGGCTCACGCCCCTCGCTCACGACGCCGCGAGCACGAATCCGTCAAGAACGACACGCCGACAGGGGCGACGCGGACCACACATCCGGCGAGGATCACGGCACCCGACGACCGGCATCGCCGTCGGGCCTCAGCTCGCGAGGTCGACGACCTCGAACTCGAGCATCTCTGCCTTCGTCGCCACGGGACGCGCGCCACCGGAGTGGTGCGCGTTCGCGCGGCCGTCGCGCCATGCGACATAGTCCTCCTCGCTGGCCCACGTCGTCACGACGAAGTACCGGGACTCTCCGGCCGTGGGGCGCAGCAACTGGAAGCCCTCGAAGCCGGGCTCGCCGTCCACGCCATGTTGACGGGCGGCGAACCTCTCCTCCAGCTCCGCCCCCTGCCCCTCGGGAACCGTGATGGCGTTGATCTTCACGACAGACATGATGCTCCTTCGTTCCCTTCCATTATGCGGAGTCGCCCCGCGACGCGAGGCCTTCCTCCCTGTATCTCTTTCCTCTTCCGCCGCCCTTCCCCCTCCGCTCTCCCCCGTCGAGCCCC
>JAATFJ010000280.1 GCA_015655255.1 Actinomycetales bacterium
GGCGAGCGACTCGAAGTTCGTGGTGGTGAGGATCGCCGGGTCGTTGAAGCCCTTCTCGATCGCGACCGTGTTGGCGGCGCCGAGTTCGCGGACGAACTGCGTGCCGGTGTCGCCCTTGGCCCAGAGCACGTCATGGACGATCTCGGCGGCGGGCAGCGCCGCTCGCAGCTCGACCATGAAGTCGGCCATGTAGCGCTGCCAATTGGCCTCGGTCATGGTCGTGCCGGTGCGCGGGTCGCGGGGATTCGTGAGCCCGCCGAAGCTGCTGTACACGCGCCGCTCCATTGTCAGGTCGTCGACGTAGAGCCGGGGCAGGCCCGCGACCTGCGCGATCCACCACGCGCGGTAGGCCGGGTTGCCGAAGTCGGCGGCGACCGCCGTCCCGAGGTAGAGGCGGTTGCCGGAAGCGTCCTTGAGGATCCACTCGGGATGCGCACGGGCGACGTCCGAGTCCGGATTGATCATCTCGGGCTCGACCCAGAGCCCGAACTCCATCCCCAGTTCTCGTACACGATGGATGAGCGGATGCAGACCTTCCGGCCACACGTCCGCGTCGACCGTCCAGTCGCCCAGCCCCGCGGTATCGTTCCGACGCCCGCGGAACCAGCCGTCGTCGAGGACGAAGCGCTCCACACCGATGTGAGCGGCACGCGCGGCGAGATCGAGAAGCCGGGGAAGGTCATGATCGAAGTAGACCGCCTCCCACACGTTGAGTGTGACGGGCCGCCGCGCATCGGGATGCTCCGGCCGCGCGCGCAGCCACGCGTGGATGCGGTGAGCGATGGCATCGAGGCCGTCGCCCGTGGCGAAGGAGACCCACGGGGAGAGATAGGACTCTTCCGGTGCGAGTGCGCCTTCTCCGGGAAGGAGGAGTTCGCCGCCCGCGATGATCTGCAGGCCCGTGGACGTGCGCTCGATCCAGGTGCGCTGATTCCCGGAGAAGCCGACGTGTGCGCCGAAGACCCGCCCGGAGCCGAAGTCGAAGCCCCGCTCCCCGCACAGCAGGAGCGGCGCACCATCGAATCCGGGGCGACCGTGTCTGCTCTCGTGAAGGTGGGCGTTGGCGCCGACGTCGGTGCGGACCGCGGCCTTCTCCCGCCCCCAGCGTCCTGTGAAGTCGAGCAGTTCTTCCGCGGCCAGCGGGACGGGCAACGACAGGGACAGCTCGTCGAGGACGTACTCCTGTGTGCCCGTGTTAGTCAGCTCGGCGCGCATCCGGAGAAGTCCCGTCGCGGTCATCTCCACATCGATGCACACGGTGAGTCCCGCGGCCTCGTCATTCAGGGCGAAGCGCAGGGCGCCCTCATCCACGAGGAGGGCGTCGCCCTCCGTGCGTGCGGACACCGCGGACACCGAGATGGTCCGCATCCGCAGGACGGGCGTCCACCCGGAGCCGTCTCTCCGCTGCCCCACGAGACCGGGCCGCCCCTTCCAGGCATCGGACTCGAGGAGGAGGAGACGCGGGAGAACGGGCATCGCGGTCGTATGCGTGTGATCCACTCCGGGGAGCACGGCATCGGCCACCGCCCCCACCGCCGCGCCGGAGAGCGCGCCGAGGTCTGCCCCCCAATGGCTCACGATGGGGACACCGCCATCGCGCCAATCGAGCACGAGCGATACATCGCCGGCGCGCAAGGAGGCGCGAACGATATCGGGCTGCAGGATCACGACTACTCCGTCTCTCATCCCGCGCGGGCGGTGCTGCCCGACACGGCGACCTCGGGGATGCCGACTGTCGATGACGAGAAATCTACTGGAGTAGATGAAGGAACGCAAGAAGCAAATTTCACTAGTAAAAAGCAACCGATATCCAGCGATCTCCACTATTTATTCGAGTAGATTGTTGAAGCAGGATTACTGCGAGCGACCCCACCACCGCACCACGGGGCGTCGCGCTCACGGGCGAAACGACGATGGTGCGCGATCATGAGTGGCAGGAGATCCGTGCACCGGGGGCACCACATGAGCGAACAGAGCGCGCCGCGCGCGGCGACACGCACCGACGTCGCGCGGCTGGCCGGTGTGAGCACCGCCGTCGTCAGCTACGTCGTCAACGGCGGCCCTCGGCCCGTCGCCCCCGCCACCAGGGATCGCGTGCTCGATGCCATCCGCGCTCTCGGCTACCGTCCCAACGCGAGTGCGCGGGCGCTGAAGCACGGGTCGACGAGGCTCCTCGGCCTCGTCCTCTCAGAGATCGTCAACCCCTTCCACTCGGAGTGCATCGACGCCCTCGACACTGCCGCGACGCACCGCGGCTATTCCATGCTGCTCGCGAGCACCCATGGCGACGATGCCCGAGAGCAGGTCCTTCGTTCCAGCCTCATCGACCGGGGCGTCGAGGGCCTCATCTTCCTCTCCCTCTTCCCCGATCAGACCACTCGCGGCGCGGACTCGTTCACGGAGACAGGGCTCCCGCGATTGATCTTCGACCGTTCCGCCCCCGCGCAGGGCTTCTCCACCGTCGGCGCCGACTCTTTCGCGGGTGCTGTGCTCGCGACCGAGCATCTGCTCTCCCACGGGCATCGACGCATCGCCTACATCGAAGGATGGCTGCATCCCGTCGTCGGAGACCAGCGGCGGGCGGGCTGGGAACAGACGCTCGCCCGCGCAGGCATCACACCGGGAGAGCCCGTCGTCACCGAATGGAGCAGGAGCGGAGGCGCCGCGGCCGCCCGACAGCTCCTCGCACAGGACGATCCCCCCACGGCGATCTTCGCCGGGTCCGATCTCATGGCGGTGGGCGCTCTGCAGGCGCTGCACGAGCTCGGGGTCCGCGTGCCCGAGGATATCGCCGTCATCTCCTTCGATGGCACGGCCGAGTCCGAGTACTCCTGGCCGCCGCTCACCGCGGTGCGTCAGCCCTTCTCCGCGATGGCGGATGCCGCACTGGACACCTTCGTCGCTCCCCCGGCCGTGCCGCAGGCGCAGCTGTTCCCCATGCAGCTCGTCATCCGCTCATCCTGCGGGTGCTGAACCACCCCGCCAGACTCCGCCGCCGCCGAACCGGTCCCCCGCCCGCGCGTTACGATCGAGTCACGCACGCAGATGGAGAGGACCGCACGCACGACAGCAGCCCGACGAGGGGCTCCGCACGCTTCGCGGCGGAGACAGCGGCGATCGTCTCATCCATCTCCCGCGTGATCGATGGGAAGCCCGGGTCCGTGAACGCCGCACTGGTCTGCCTGCTCGCGGAGGGGCATCTGCTCATCGAGGATGTGCCGGGCGTGGGGAAGACGATGCTCGCGCGCGCACTCGCCGCGAGCATACAGGCGAGCGTACGACGCATCCAGTTCACCCCCGATCTGCTCCCCGGAGACGTCACAGGCGTGTCGATCTACAACCCCGTGGACCGGCGCTTCGAGTTCACGCCCGGCGCGATCTTCGCGAACATCGTCATCGCCGACGAGATCAACCGCTCCTCGCCCAAGACTCAGTCAGCGCTCCTGGAAGCGATGGAGGAGCACCAGGTCACCGTCGACGGCACCACCCACCCCCTCCCCTCGCCCTTCCTCGTCGTCGCGACCCAGAACCCCATGGAGATGGAGGGCACCTACGCCCTCCCAGAGGCGCAGCGCGACCGGTTCATGATGCGTATCTCGATGGGGTACCCGGACGCTGCGGCCGAAGCGCTCATGCTGCGTCAGCGCGATACCGAGAACCCGCTCGATGCGCTCCACCCCGTCACGGATGCGGACAGCATCCGTGACCTCATCGTGTGGGCCCGCAACGTCTACATCGCCCCGGCACTCGGCGATTACGCCGTCGCGCTCTCCCAGGCCACCCGCACCAAACCGCAGATCCATCTGGGCGCGAGCCCCCGCGCGACGCTGCAACTCGTCCGCGCCGCGAAGGTCTGGGCCGCGCTCTCCGGACGCGACTTCCTCATCCCCGACGACCTCTCCGCGCTGCTCGTCCCCGTCTTCGCGCATCGTCTCGTCCCCGCCCGCGGGGCACAGCGCGCCTCCGGCTCCTCCATCGAGGCCACGCTCGGCCGGATCGCCGACCGCGTCCCCGTCACCGCACGCTCCTGAGAGCCCCGACGATGCGTTGGCGCAATCCGCTCACGCGACGGGGCATCGCTCTGCTCATCGGCGGCGCCGTCGTTATCGCGACGGCGAACCTCCTCGCCGCTCCCCTGCTCCTCTACATCGGCGTCTTCCTCGTCCTCCTCCCTGTGCTCGCCCTCGTCCTCGTGCTCCTTCCCCGGCGCCGCGGCACGGTCATCCGGCGGTTCTCCGCGGATCTCCTGCCCGTCGGGGGCGAATCCGCCGTGGTCCTCCGCGTCACGGGCGGGACGCTGCTGCCCGCGCCGACGCGCTGGCACGATGAGCTGCCGATCGCCGTGCAGGGAGAGGCGTACGGCGTGCTGCGCGCGGGCGACGAGCTGCGATACACCGTGACGGGTGTCCGGCGCGGGCGGTGGCCGATCGGTCCGCTCCAGCTGCGCACCGAGGACCCCTTCGGACTCGCGCAGCATATGAGACGGATCGGGGAGACGAGCGAGATCCTCGTCGCACCGCGCGTCGAGTCGCTCCTCCCTCTCGGCACCCGTTCCGGCAGCGGCGGCAGCGCCGCGCTCAGCACATCGAATCGCCTCGGGCAGGGCGCCGACAACCTCTCCCCGCGCGCCTACGTCACGGGCGACTCGATGCGACGGATCCACTGGCGTGCCACCGCGCGACGCGGCGACCTCATGGTGCGGCAGGAGGAGGACGAATCGAATCCGCACGCCCTCGTCATCCTCGACAACGCCGCGCACCACTGGGATCGCGCCGGAGACGAGGGCGATCCCGCCTTCGAGACGGCCGTATCCGCATGCGCCTCGCTCGCGTTCTCCCTCGCCGCCGAAGGGTTCCCCGTGCGCGTTCTCGACGCCGACGGAGGCGAACTCGGCACGGTCTCCGGTGGGGAGGACGAACGCGAATCGCTTCTCATCGCGCTCGCCGAGGTCGCCCTCGCGGAGGGGCGGCACCCCCTCGCCGCGATCGTGGGGGAGGCGACGCCGGGTCCGCTCATCGTGATCACCGGGCACATCCCCGAGGAGGACGCGCGCCTGTTCCATCCTGGTTCGGCTGGGACGCCCATACTCCTTCTCGCCGCAGCCGATACGCAGAGCATCGAGACCGCCGTCTCTCGCGGCTGGAGCGGGGCCGCCCTCGACGAGGACATCGCCGATTCCTGGGCGGATGCAGTGACGCGGACGCGGAGTTCCCGTGTCGCGCGCTGACCGCGCGCAGGCGATTCCGAGCGCACCCTTCCTGCGCGGGCTCCTCATCGACGCCGGGCTGAGCCTCTTCGCCGGGATCGTCACACTGTGGCCCTATGCGCGCGTCGTGGAACCCGGCTTGTGGCTGCCACTCACCGTCCTCCTCCTCGTCATCGTCGTCTTCGCGGGCGGATGCGCGCGCGGCGCTGCGCACACGGTCGGCGCTGGGCCGCGACCTCGGCGCGGTCGTCGTGCAGATCCTCGTCGCCACCGGCGTCGTGACGGCCATGACGACGGCGTCGACGGCGCTCCTCGGCGTCCTCCCCACACCCGCGACTCTGGACGCGTTCCTCCGGCTGGCCACGCAGGCCGTGGAGGAGATCCGCGTGGGCGTCGCCCCGCTCGCCACGACGACATCGCTGAGCGCCGTCTAGGAACCGTTCGCACGAGAAGACAGACCAAGAGCACTCACAATACCGGTCAACATTTCATACAACATCGTTCCAAAGCTCCACCAGTCGATCTCGTAGCTGTAAGACAAGCCCTGAATGACTTCCGGAGCAAGATATTCCGCTGTCCCACAGAATGTAGCGGTACTATCGTTTTGTCCTACGGACGGACCAGGCCATCCAGCAGCAAGCTCGCCACCTTTCTCCGTCTTCATCCATGGAGGGGTAGGCGGTTGTGATGGCCCTGAAGAAGCAGAGTAAAATTCGCCGCGAGAGCCGGAA
>JAATFJ010000275.1 GCA_015655255.1 Actinomycetales bacterium
CGGGCCGGACGGCTGGTGAGCACCTCGGTGCTCGACAACCTCGTCAAGGGCACCGCCGGTGCCGCGGTGCAGTCCATGAACATCGCGCTGGGCCTTCCCGAGGACCGCGCCCTCACCGTGAACGGAGTCGCGCCGTGAGCGTCACCGCGCCCCAGGGATTCGCCGCAGCCGGGGTTATCGCCGGCCTCAAATCGACAGGAAAGCCCGACCTCGCGGTCGTCGTCAACCGCGGGCCGCGCAAGGTGGGCACCGCGGTCTTCACGAGCAACCGTGCCAAGGCCAACCCCATCATCTGGTCGCAGCAGGCCGTCGCCGATCGCGTCGTCGAGGCCGTCGTCCTCAACTCCGGAGGGGCGAACTGCTTCACCGGCGCCTTCGGCTTCCAGACCTCGCATCAGACGGCGGAGAAGGCCGGAGAACTCCTCGGCGTGAGCGCGGGCGATGTGCTCGTGTGCTCCACAGGCCTCATCGGCACGGGGGACGAGGTCTTCCGCGCCAAGGTGCTCCAGGGGACGGCTGACGCCATCGCCGCACTTTCCCCGGACGGCGGGGACGACGCCGCGCACGCGATCATGACGACAGATACCGTCGCCAAGACCGCCGTCGTCAGCCGCGACGGTTGGACGATCGGCGGTATGGCGAAGGGCGCGGGGATGCTCGCCCCGGGGCTGGCCACGATGCTCGTCGTCATCACCACGGACGCCGATCTCGAGCCCGCCGAGGCTGATGCCGTGCTGCGGAAGGCCACGGGGCAGACCTTTGACCGGCTCGACTCCGATGGCTGTATGTCCACGAATGATCAGGTGACCTTCCTCGCGAACGCGGCGAGCGGCGTGAAGCCGGATCTCGAGGAGTTCGCCGCCGCGCTCACCGAGTTGGCACAAAACCTCGCCGGCCAGCTGCAGCGCGACGCGGAGGGGGCGAGCCACGACATCACGATCCGCGTCACGCACGCCCTGAGCGAGCAGGACGCCGTCGAGGTGGGACGCTCCGTCGCCCGCAACAACCTCTTCAAAGCCGCGATCTTCGGTAACGACCCCAACTGGGGGCGCGTGCTCGCCGCGATCGGGACAACGCGGGCACGCTTCGACCCCTACGACGTCGACGTATGGATGAACGGCGTCCGAGTGTGCACCGCGGGCGGACCGGATCGGCCGCGGGAAGAGGTCGACCTCACGCCTCGCGCAACGGATCTCCTCATCGATCTCAAGACAGGCGAGGCGGAGGCCACGATCCTCACCAACGATCTCACCCACGACTACGTTCACGAGAACAGCGCCTACGCCTCATGACGGACCTCCAGGACACGCCCCCCGACGTCGCGGCGGGAAAGGCCGCGACGCTCATCGAGTCGCTGCCATGGCTGAAGAAGTTCCGCGACCGCATCGTCGTCGTCAAGTACGGCGGCAACGCCATGGTCTCCGAGGAACTGCAGGACGCCTTCGCGCAGGACATCGCCTACCTGAGATACGTCGGCGTGCAGCCCGTCGTCGTGCACGGCGGGGGGCCGCAGATCTCGAACATGCTGGATCGGCTCGCGATCCCCAGCGAGTTCAAGGGCGGCTATCGCGTGACGAGCACGGAGGCGATCACGGTCGTGCGCATGGTGCTCACCGGTCAGGTTAATCCGCAGCTCGTCGCGAAGATCAACTCTCACGGCCCCATCGCCACGGGCCTCAGCGGGGAGGACGCGGGCCTCTTCGGGGGACGCCGCCGCGGTATCGTCCTCGACGGAGAAGAGATCGACCTCGGACGCGTGGGAGATATCGTCCAGGTCGACCCGACGCCCGTGCTCGACCACCTGGCATCCGGGCGCATTCCCGTCGTGTCCAGCATCGCCCCCGATCTCGACAATCCCGGGCACTCGCTCAACGTCAACGCCGATGCCGCGGCGTCCGCGCTCGCCATCGCGCTGGGGGCGGCCAAGCTCGTCGTCCTCACCGACGTCCCCGGCCTCTACGCCGACTGGCCTAACCGCGATTCGCTCGTCTCCCATCTGACGACCTCCGCGCTCATCGAGATGATGCCCCGCCTCGAATCCTGGATGATCCCCAAGATGCGCGCCTGCCTCGACGCCGTCGAGGGCGGCGTGGATGCGGCGGCGATCATCGACGGACGTGTGCCGCACTCGGTGCTCGTCGAACTCTTCACCAGCAAAGGAATCGGAACGGAGGTAGTGGCCGGATGACCACCACGACATGGCAGGATGATTCGGCTCGCGACCTCATGAGCCTCGGCACGCGACTCGCGCTGCTCGTGCGCGGCGAGGGCTCCTCGGTATGGGATGCGGAGGGGAAGCGCTACCTCGATTTCCTCGGCGGGATCGCGGTGAACAGCCTCGGGCATTCGCACCCCGTCTTCGTCGATGCCGTCTCGCGGCAGGCGGCGACGCTGAGCCATGTCTCGAACTACTTCACGAGCCCGGCCCAGCTGGAGCTCGCCGCGCGCCTCAAGCGGCTGGCGGGTACGGGCGATGCCGGACGCGTCTTCCTCGCGAACTCGGGTTCCGAGGCGAACGAGACCGCCTTCAAGCTCGCTCGCCTGCATGGCAGGGCGACGGGGGCGCAGACCGTCCTCGTCCTCAATCACGCCTTCCACGGCCGCACGATGGGCGCGCTATCCCTCACCCCGAAGGGCGCCTATCAGGACCCCTTCGCCCCTCTCGTCCCCGGTGTCGTCGCGATCGACCCGACGGTGGAAGCGCTAGAGGAGGCCCTCGCGGCGGGCGGCGTCGCCGCGCTCTTCGCCGAGCCGATCCAGGGCGAGGCGGGAGTCGTCCCGCTTCCCGACGGCTTCCTCGCCGCCGCACGAGAGCTCACGGCGCACCACGGCGCCCTCCTCCTCCTCGACGAGGTGCAGACGGGATCCGGCCGCACGGGGGAGTGGTTCGCCTTCCAGCGCGCGGGCATTACCCCCGATGGGGTGACGCTCGCCAAGGGCATCGCGGGGGGCTTCCCGCTCGGAGCCCTCATCACCTTCGGCGCGGCGAGTGAGCTGTTCTACCCGGGCACCCACAACTCGACGTTCGGCGGCAACCCGCTTGCGAGTGCTGTGGCGAACGCCGTCCTCGGCTTCGTCGAGGAGACGGGGCTGCTCGGCAACGTCACCGCGCGCGGTGCGGAGCTGCGGAGCGGCGTCGAGGGGCTTCCCCTCGTGAAGAGCACACGCGGTGCCGGCCTCCTCATCGGCATCGAGTTGGACGCCCCCGTTGCCGCGCGCGTCCGAGATGCCGCACAGGGGCGCGGGCTCATCGTCAACGCTCCCTCCGACGATGTGATCCGCATCGCCCCCGCCTATACGATCGGCGCTGCCGAAGTGGCGGAGTTCCTCACCCTCTTCGGCGAGTCCCTCGCGGCCGTCGCCGATTCGCTCACCCCGACCACGGAGACCCACGCATGACCCGCCACCTGCTGCGCGATGACGACCTCACCCCTGCCGAGCAGGCGGAGATCCTCGACCTCGCCGTCGAGCTGAAGAAGGACCGCTGGGCGGAGAAGGCGCTCGCCGGTCCGCAGACCGTCGCCGTCATCTTCGACAAGTCGTCCACGCGCACGCGCGTGTCCTTCGCGGTGGGGATCGCCGACCTCGGCGGATCTCCGCTCATCATCACCACGGCGTCGAGCCAGCTCGGTGGCAAGGAGACGCCCTCGGACACGGCACGGGTGCTGGAGCGTCAGGTCGCCGCGATCGTCTGGCGCACCTATGCGCAGAGCGGGCTGGAGGAAATGGCGAAGGGGACCACCGTTCCCGTCGTCAACGCGCTGTCCGACGACTTCCACCCCTGTCAGCTGCTCGCCGATCTGCTCACCATCAGGGAGCATAAGGGCGCGCTCGCGGGGCTCACGCTCACCTTCTTCGGAGACGGGCGCAGCAACATGGCGCACTCTTACGCCCTCGCCGGCGCCACGGCAGGCATGCATGTCCGCATCGCCTCGCCCGAGGACTATGCGCCCCGCGAGGATGTCGTCGCGGCAGCCGATCGCCGTGCCGCCGAAACAGCCGGATCCATCACGCTGTTCGCCGACCCCGTTGAGGCGGCCGCGGGTGCGGACGTCATCGTGACGGACACCTGGGTGTCCATGGGCAAGGAGGAGGAAAAACTCGCCCGCATCCGCGATCTCGGCGGATACAAGGTGACGCCGGAGACGATGACGCTCGCCGATCCCGACGCGATCTTCATCCACTGCCTGCCCGCCGATCGCGGCTACGAGGTGGACAGCACCGTCATCGACGGGCCGCAGAGCGTCGTCTGGGACGAGGCGGAGAACCGGCTGCACGCGCAGAAGGCGCTCCTCGTCTGGTTGTTGCGGCAGGGCTGAGCGGAACCATGTCGGTCGCCGCGCGAGACACCTCGTCGTCACGTCGACCGCTTGATCGCGTGAACGGTGCGGGCCGGATCGCCGGAGTTGATCTCGCCCGGGGACTTGCCGTCGTGGGGATGTTCGCCGCACACCTGTGGGAGACCGCACCCGCGTGGGACTGGACGGATCCGGCGACGTGGACGGCCATCGTCGACGGGCGCTCCTCGATCCTCTTCGCGACCCTCGCCGGTGTCTCCGTGGGGATCGTCACGGGCGGTGCGCAGCCCTGCGGGGGCGAGAGGATGACGACCGCGCGCGCACGCCTCTCCGTGCGCGCCGGACTGCTCTTCCTCATCGGGCTCGCGCTCATCGCCACGGGCGTTCCCGTCTACATCATCCTCCCCGCCTACGCGATCCTCTTCCTCCTCGCACTGCCCTTCACTGCTCTGCCCGCCGGAGCGGTGCTGGTCGCGGCGGCGGGTTTCGCGCTCGTCATGCCGTTCGTGCAGCCGTTCCTCGCCGCGGCGAGTTTCTGGGACGGGGCGACGGGCCGCATCGTGTCCGAGGTCATAGGCTGGAACTACCCCTTCACGGTCTGGATCGCCTTCGTCCTCTCCGGGCTCGGCCTCGCCCGCGCGGGGATCGCGCGACTGCGGGTGCAGCTCCTGATGCTCGGGAGCGGTGCGATGCTCGCCGCGGTCGGTTACGGACTCGCCGCGCTGCCGATTTCCGGCGGTGTCTACTTCGATGCCGTTCTCTCGGCGGAGCCGCACTCTTCAGGGCTGGGGGAGGCCATCGGCTCCGGAGGATTCGCGGTCGCCGTCCTCGCCGCGTGCCTCTTGCTGTGCCGCGTGCCCGCGGTGCGGGCGCTCACGCTGCCGTTGCGGGCGACCGGGGCGATGCCGCTCACGGCCTACACGGCGCAGATCCTCGTGTGGGCCGGCATCGCCGCCGCGACCTTCGGGGATACCTCCGACCTGTGGGCGTTCCGTGCCCTCGAACCGTTCTGGCCCCTCACCTTGGGCACCATTGCGGCGTGCACGGCCTGGACGCTGTTCATCGGCCGAGGGCCGCTGGAGGCCGCGGTCGCGTGGATCGCCCGCGAGGTGGTGCGGGGCGTGCGGTCCTGAGAGCGAGGCGAGGACGTAATTGTGATCGGGGTGGGTGTCAGAGTGAGGCCGCGTTCGTGCCGGGGCTCGGTGCTGGGACTGGGCTCCGGCTGGGATCGGGCTCGGGCTGGGATCGGGCTCGGGCTCGGGCTGGGACCGGGCTCGGTGCCGGAGCTTCGGTCAAGACCGGGTGCGGTGCGCTGTCTCCTCCCTTCGTTCCCGTCCTCGCTCATCCTTCACCCCCTCTGGCTCGGCGGGTGGAGGGAGGGGAAGAGGAGCGCACAGGAGAGCGGCGGGGATCGCGGAGTTGAGCGCTCCTCATCGCTAGGCTGGACGGATGAGTGAAGCGAAGCACGACGGCACCAACGAGGGCGCGCTGTGGGGCGCCCGATTCGCGAGCGGACCGTCCCCGGAACTCGCGGAGCTGAGCCGTTCGACGCACTTCGACTGGATACTGGCGCCCTACGACATCGCGGGATCGCACGCGCATGCCACGGCACTCCAAGCCGCCGGGTACCTCGAGGCCGATGAAGCGCGCCGTATGCACGCGGGACTCGATGCGCTCGCCGCGAAGGTCGCAGCGGGAACACTCCTCCCCGCCCCGAGCGATGAGGACGTGCACGGGGCGCTCGAGCAGGCGCTCATTGCGGAGGTCGGGCAGGAGCTGGGCGGGCGCCTGCGTGCAGGCCGCAGCCGCAACGATCAGATCGCCACGCTCGTGCGGATGTATCTCATCGACCAAGCGAAGGTCATCGCACAGGGAGTGCTCCGTCTCATCGACGCGCTCGTCGCTCAGGCCGAGGCACATCCCGATGCGATCCTCCCCGGCCGTACACACTTGCAGCATGCGCAGCCGGTGCTCCTCGCCCATCATCTGCAGGCGCACGCCTGGCCGCTCGTCCGCGAACTCGAACGCCTCGTCGATTGGCGGCGGCGTGCCGGCGTCTCTCCCTACGGCGGGGGAGCGCTCGCCGGATCCACGCTGGGCCTGGACCCGGATCTCGTCGCCCGGGAGCTGGGCCTCGACCGACCCGCGGAAAACTCCCTCGACGGCACCGCGGCGCGTGATGTCGTGGCCGAGTTCGCATTCATTACGGCGATGACGGGGATCGATCTCTCGCGCTTCGCCGAGGAGATCACGGTGTGGAACACGCGGGAGTTCGGCTTCGTCACCCTCGACGACGGGTACTCGACGGGGTCGAGCATCATGCCGCAGAAGAAGAATCCCGACATCGCGGAGCTCGCACGAGGGAAATCGGGCCGGCTCATCGGCAACCTCACGGGACTTCTTGCGACCCTCAAGGGTCTTCCGCTCGCGTACAACCGTGATCTGCAGGAGGACAAGGAGCCCGTCTTCGACTCCGTGAACACCCTCGAAGTCGTCCTCCCCGCGTTCGCAGGAATGGTCGCCACCCTGCGGTTCGACACGGAGCGCATGGCGGAACTCGCCCCGCAGGGCTTCTCGCTCGCGACGGATGTGGCGGAGTGGCTCGTCAAGCGACGTGTGCCGTTCCGCGATGCCCATGAGATCTCGGGGGCGCTCGTTCGCGCCTGCGAGGAGCAGGGGATCGGGCTGGAAGACGCCTCCGACGAACTGCTCGCCTCGGTCTCCGCAGCGCTGACCCCCGAGGTTCGCGAGGTATTGAGCATCCAGGGTTCTGTCGCCTCGCGCACCGGTGCGGGCGGCACGGCGCCCCTCCGTGTGGCGGAGCAGCGTGCCGAGCTCATTCTGCGCGCCCAGGCTGCTGCCGCGGCCCTCGGGATCTGAGCCTGTCCACCGGTGCTCCGGCGGCGGAGGAGGCGCGGCCGAACGGCGGCGGAGTGGCCGGAGAGTCGTGCCGGAGCTTCAGTGCAGGGCCGTGTCGGCGGCGCCCCGCTCCCAGCGGGTGAAGCGCACGGTGAGGCCGGAACGCGTCGGTGCGGCGAGGAAGGGTCCCGCCGCCGCCGACCGTGAACCGTCGAACGGGGCGACCCGAACAAGACGATCGTCGTCATCGTCCGCCTTCGCGCGCACGATGAGCGCGTCCGGCCAGCGGCTGACGCGCACGGTGATCTCCGCATGCCGCCACTCGTCGACGAACCCGACCGACCAGTCCGACCGCGTATCGGTGACGACCGCGCCGAGACCGAGATGCCCGTCGGCGTACTCGACCCCCGCCTTCACCCACCGCTCCTCATCGATCCGCACGAAGAGACCCGCCTGATCGAATTGCCCGTCCCAGGGAGCGGAGAAGGACACCTCCATGGACTCTCCGACGGCGAGCGGAGCGAGGAGGGAATGCGCACTTTCGTGCACGAAACCGTAGGCGGTGTGGCGCCACGCATCGCTTCCTTCCGCGGCCGTCGCCTCGAGCGCGGTTCCCCGTGTGCGGATGCTCTCGGGCGGGTTCATCCACGTGCCTTCAGCCCATGCAGTCATAGGCCACACCCTATCCACCGAAAGCCGAGGCGCTATGCGGCGCAGCGATCTGC
>JAATFJ010000318.1 GCA_015655255.1 Actinomycetales bacterium
CCTGGAAGCACCGTCGTCGAGCAGTTCTATGAATACGATGCGGAATCGGGGCGCTGGTATGTGCGAACGCGGCTGAGTCAGGTTCGCGCCTTCTACGGCGTGCTGTTCTGGGTGTCGCTGGGCATAACCGCGCTGCTCGTCCTGCTGATGGGGGTGTTCTCGGACTGGGCGGGGTTCGAGGCGATCTCCTTCCCCGCGGTGGCGGTTCTCGTGCTGGGGGAGATCTGGTATGCGCTCGCTGGCGTCACCCGGCAGGAAGCTCGAGGACGGCTCGTGGGTGAGCGCGATGCCGCGCATCGCATCGCCAACTATGCGGCGCTGCGGGAGATCTTCCAGAAGACGTTCCCGGAGCGGATCCTCGATGACGGTGTCGACCTCTCGCATCCGTCCTCATCGAACTCCTATGCGGCGCTGGAGGAGCTGAGCGCATCCGAGGAGGGGATGGAACGCCTCTTTGGTGCGTTCTTCGACCGCGCCAAGCGCGGCGGCGCGGATGTGGAGGAGAGCCTCGTCCACGCATCCCTCGGCCTCATGCGCGGCGCGAGCGTGCTCATCAACACTCCTTTCTATGGGGATCTCACCTCCTATCTCTCGCTGCCGGCATATATCCGTCTGCTGCGCGGGGGAAAATGCCTCGTGATCTGTGGCAGGGATGCGGCAGCGCAGGAATTGGTGGCGTGGATGGCGAACGGGCTGGAGCAGATCACGGGCGTTCCCGATCTCTGGCACGTGGGCATCCTCGCGGAGGAGGAGACCGAAGGGCTCGATGTCGGCGTGCTGCGCTCGGCCGATGTGCATAACCTCGCACTGCTCGCGGAGAACGATGCGTTTTTCCGTGAGGTCGAGACGGTGATCATCGTGGAACCCTCCCGCATGCTGGCAACGGGGCAGCTCGGGCTGAGCCTTGTTGTGTCACGACTCTCACAGGGAGAGACCCCCGTGTACGCCGCATTCGACCGCAACCACGATGGCCTCGTCGACGCGCTGTCGCATCTCCTCAAAGTCAGCCTCACGGATGTCATCGCGACGCAGCAGGCGCTGGGAGCGAGTTCTGAGATGGTGTGGAAGGCGGAGGGGCCTCAACTTGCCGCACGCATCCTGCCGGGTGTATCGCGTTATCTCGGGGTGGGCACGGAGATCACGGCGGTGGCGATGAAATACCACGTGGACGAGATCGAGTGGGTGGGTGGGGAGAGATTCCCCGTCACGGATATGGCCTGGATCGCGGGACAGTATTTCGGACAGATCACCGCATTCGCGGAGATGGAGCCCTCGCAGCGGTTGCTGAGGGAATCGCTGCGCGCACGACCGAATCCCCTCGCCCTCCATCGGGAGGAGAGGCATTTCCTCGTCGTGGAGGACGAACTGTCCAACGTCTACGAGACGCTGCGTCTGTTCGGCTCGCGTTCGACGGAGAGCGGATTTCTCAATCTCATCAGCGAGAACTACCTGCTGCGCGATTACATGGTCGACAACAGGGAGCTCTTCTCCGCCGATCCGAAGGCGATCCCGTCGATCGTTCCCGATTACGCGAGGACGGTGCGTAACACGGTGCTGCGCCTCGTGGTGATGCTCTCCACCTTCGCGGTTTCGGAGTCGGTGATCGTGCGGGAGCTCGAGCTCGTGGGGTGCACGCCGCAGGAGTCCGATCGTCTCATCGATCCGTTCGAAGCGCCCGTGGTCTCGCTGCTACGAAGACTCATCGAGCAGTATGTGAACGTCGGGTGGGTGGAGTTCTCGCGTATCGGTGAGCGCCGCGGGACGGGGACATCGGCGGCGGAGGAGGACAAGTCGGAGGCGGCCTACCGGATCGTTCCGGGATCGCGGCTGGACAAGGTGGTCCGCGAACTCGGCTCGGCCTACTTCCTCGTGGAGGACGAGGCGGAGGGACGTGATTTCATCGGCTCGTGTCTGCATGGGCATGTGCCGCAAACGGTGCTTCCCGGTCAGTTCCTCACCGTGGGTGGGAAATACTACGAGGTGCTGACCATCGGCAGCGCGGACCACCGCGAAGAGGTGGTGCTCCGTCGGGCCGCTGAGCACATCTCCGGCCGTCCAGCCTATCGTTCGCTGCGGTCCTTCCGGGTGCGGGATCGACGTGCCCCGGACGACATCCTGCCGCTCGTCGAGGATCAGCGGGTGAGCCTGGAACGCCAGGTCGTGACGATGGAGGCGAGATCCCACGGATATCTCGTGTCGCCGACCGTGACCGATCTCCCGGAGGCACGTCGTGTCACGATAGCGGGTTTGGCTCCGCGCGTGTACGTGGAGAAGGACGCGCTGCGCATCTCCCTGCCCGGCGTCGATGCGCAGGTCCGTCGCACGATTGCGCTGCTGCTCAATGAGCTGTTCGTGAGCGTGTTCCCTTCCGCGCACTCCTTCGTCGTGGCGGCGACCCCCGACGCCGAGCGCACGTTCGGAGATCTCCTGCCGGAGTTCGAGGTGGACGACGATGACGTGATCTATGTGTTGGAGGACAGTTCGGTCGATCTCGGACTCATCGTCGCCGTCGAGCGCAACTGGCGGCGTCTGTTCGAGACGATCACGGACTATCTTGCCTGGCTACAGGATCCCCGCTCGGAGCCGGAAGAGGAGAAGAGCGGGAGCCCTGTCTTCCCGGGTGAGAGCCCCGAGGATGTCGCCGAACGTGAGCGGCGCATCGCCGAGGCGGAGCAGCGTGGCGGCTATGAGGCACCGAAGAAGAGGTCGTGGTGGCGGCGGGTGGTGGAGCGTGTGCGCGGGTGGTTCCGTCGTGCGCCGCACGAGGAGCAAACCGGCAGTGACCTCCCCGAGCCGGAATCTGCGCCGGAAGCGGGTGCACCCGCGGAATCCGAATCGCGCACGAGCATCGACGATGCCGTCGTGGCGCCCGTGACAGCGGCTGCGGAATCAGCGGAGCCGGAAGGAACCGCGGTGACATCGATCGAGGTCTCCTTCGACGTTCCCGCGCGTTTATCGGATTCCCAGGGCTCCGCAGACGGAGAGCACTCCGGGGGAGAGGCCCCGGCATCGAGTGAGGAGAGAACCGATGACATCGCGCAGTGACTTTCTCGAGTTCGGTGGGCTTTCCACGGCGGAAGCGGTCGATGCTGCGGGAACGCTCGAGTTCCTTCGGGATGCGGGCTTCGCCGGTGGGCCCCTGGAACAGGCCAGGGAAGGGATCACGGACGCCGAGCGGACGCCATTCTCGTTCGAGCCGGTCGGTGTGAACTACTGCGACTTCTGCTTCTCACCGCTTATGGGTGGCGAGTACGACCGCCTGGAGGATGGCAGGGAACGCTGTGTGCGCTGTTCTCGGACGGTGGTGCGCACGCGCGACGAATTCATCGAGCTGTTCCTGACCACCCGTCGTCTGCTTGAGCTTGCTTTCGAGATGACCATCGACGTCGCCATGCAGGTGCATATGGTAAACGCACGAGAGATCGCTAAGCGCAGTGGCGAGACCTTCGAGCCGACGCCGGGTGTGGACGCACGGGTGCTTGGCTTTGCGACGAAGTCGGATGAGGGATACACCCTGCACATCGAGAACGGCTCTCCGGCGCTCGCCGCCGTCACGACGATCGCGCATGAACTCACGCATATCTGGCAGTTCTCCACCTGGAAGCCGGGGATGGTCGAGACGCGGTACGGGGAGAAGCATCGGCTCATCGTGCAGGAGGGCATGGCGACGTGGGCACAGGTGCAGTATCTCCTCTGCATCAAGGAGTTCGAGTACGCAGAGCGTCAGGAGGCATACGCGCGGGAGCGTTCCGATGAGTACGGCGTGGGATTCCAGCTCTTCGCGGATCGTTATCCACTCAGTCGGGCGGGTGTCGCGGGGAAGGCGACTCCATTCCGCTCCGAGCATCCGCTGTAGCGGATCTTCTCCAGGCGTACTCGTCCGAGTTTTCCGGATGGGACTCGAAGACGGGCCGGACATCGACCGGCATTCCTAGTATGTGCGACAGAGCTCCCCGTCGTGCGCCGGGGTATCAGACGATCTGCTGAGGACGGAAAGAAGATGACGACGAGGGGGAGGGGCCGAGTTCGGCTCTGCGCAGGAGTGGGAGCGATGATGGTGCTGTCCGCGACTCTCGTGGCGTGCAGTTCCGGGCGGTCGCTGGAGGCGTATTGTGCGACGATCTCCGCGCATAAGGACCGCTATCTGTCAGCGATGGAGGAGGTCAACGACAGCGGCAATCCGCTCACAGGGCTGACTGGCCTGGTGAGTGCGTTGGGGGATCTCGGCCAAATGTGGGAAGAAGCCGAGAAGGTCGCACCGGAGGAGATCCAGCCGGACGTCGCCGATGTCGCCGAATGGTGGAACGGGCAGTCCGAAGCCGCGGAGGAGATCCTTTCGGATCCTCTTAAGGGACTGGCCGGCAGCCTGATGAGCGGATTCCAGAACGCCGGTGCGATACAGCGGGTCGACGAGTACACGGCGGAGAACTGTCCCGATGTGGGGGCTATGTTCTTCGATGCTGGTGCGGTGTCCTCGGGGGATGCGGCCGAAGATGACGACGAGGAAGGCGCAACGCCCACGCCCCGTCCGAGCTCGACGAGTGAGGCTCAGAGCGGCGAATCGCTGAAAGCCCCCGTGAATATGAAGAGGTATGGGCCGGTTCTCGCGGGGAACGGCAACAACATGCAGTACTTCCGGGTGGAGTCCGGCCGGGTGGAAGCGGAGATCGAACGGGACGACTCTTCTGTTAGTTGGAGCACGAATCCGACGTCCGTCTACGTCTCCGGCGAGGATCCGCTCCGCATCGCGGTGCTGCTCCGTGTTCGGCAGCCCTCGTCGGGTCTCGAGCCGGAGAAGTTCATCGACAAGATATTCGAGACGGAGGTGGATTCAGCGGGTACGCGAGTGATCTCGGAGTGGACGCTCGCTGAGGTCGGCGAGTACGACGAGGCCCTGCCTCACCTCGTCGGTTCCGCGCAAAGCGGCGTGGTCGTGGTGGCCATCTAACAGCCCTCCAGTGCGGAGGACGGCGAGCTCGTTTTACAGGCACATGATGTCTCCACCGGAGAGCTTCTCTGGAGCCGATCCGCGGATCAAGTGAAGACGGACCGGGATGGGGTCCTGCTGATCGGCTCGGAGTATGCGGCGCCGTCGGTCTGTAACGATGACTATCGGTGGGATTTCGCCCTCGTGGATGTCGTGACCGGGGCGGATATCTGGACCGCGAGCGGCTCCAACGACGTCGATGACAGGCGGGATCTCGGCTGCGTCGTCGTTGATATGGACCAGACGCTCCTCACACACGTGCGCACCTACGTCAGCCCAGAGGCTGGGCAGGAGTCGACGACAGTAACGGACCTGGAAACCGGCGTGGCGCGCAGCTATCCCAGCTTCTCGCTCCTGGAAGATCCTGTCGGGAGCACGATCGGCGTCTTCGTTCGCTCCGACGGCGCAGGAACGACGACGAACGGCATACAGTTCGAGGACGTCGAGACGGGCGCGGCTCTCTTCCTCCTCGAGGGGTCGAGGATCGATGATCTGGATCTCACGGCGGTGTCTCTGTTCGACGGCTTGCTCTACGCGGAGACAACCGATGAGCAGATCGTCATCGATGTGCGGACCGGAGAAGAACTGGGCACCTGGAGCGTCAGCCCCATGGATCAGCTCGGCGACTACACGATGCTGAGCGACAGCACGCTCGTTCGCGACTGGAGCTACTCGCCGTCCTGAACACCGCGGGGCGCTCGGTCTCCGAGTCTCCGGATATTCCGGGTCGTCTTCGAACGGTCGCGGCCCCCGGATACGGGTCGCTAGCGTGGCGGCCAGCGGCGATTCGGGAGGGGCCCGATTCCGACCGCAAGGGGACGATGATGACGGATATTGGTGGCGGTGGGCCGGCAGCGAGGCCGAACGATGAGGGGGAGCCCGCTGCGTCCCAGAGCAGTAGTGGTGCGAGTAAAGCAGGAAAGGCACTGGACGCCGCTGGCCGCGTCGTGGACGCGACGGGAACCGCGATCACCAAGTTGTACGGTCTCGTTCTCCTCGTGGTCGGCATCGTCGGGATCTTTGTGCTCCCCAGCGCATGGTGGGCGGGAATCCTTCTCGCGCTCTACGGGCTCTACCTCGTCTGGCCCGGGGGCGCGAAGTGGGTCATCTACTGACGTGGGCGAGTGTGCCGGTGCGCTCTTCTGGTCGTCGTATGCGGCCGTCTACGACCTCATTTTCGAGTCACCGTTGACACGGGCCGTCGCCGACCACATCGCCGAACAGTTCGAACCGGGCGCGCGCATTGTCGATCTGGGATGCGGCACCGGCCTTGCCTCACAGACGCTCACGAGGGGAGGGGCGCAGGTGCACGGAGTGGACGCGTCACCGGCGATGATCCGCCGGGCGCGCGATCGGGGGCGTGTGTCGACGGTGCAGGTCGCGGACGCGGCGGAGACGGGCTTGCGACGGGCGAGTGCGGGTGGGGTCGTCTGCGCGAACATCTTGCACGTGCATCCGCGCCCGAGGAGCGTGATCGCGGAGGCTCTCCGGCTGGTCGTTCGGGGAGGACACATCGTGTGGGTGACGCCGACGGCTCGTCTCGGCCTCGCAGATCTTGTGAGGGCGGATAGGGCGGCAGGACGTTCCGTGGTGGCCACCATCCGCGCCGACGCCCTGCGCCGTCATGTGGCGGCTGCCGCCAGAATCGCACGGCAACCGACGTTAGCCCCGGACCGATCTCGAGCGCTTCTCGAACACGAGATCGAGAGGTGCGGCCTGGAACTCACGTCCGAGACCACCATCCACGGCGTCCAGGACGTCCTCGTCACGGCGCTGCGCTAGCGCGCAACTCATCAGCGGAGATTTCTCACACAAGAAAGAAAGGAACGAACAAATGGACAGCACTTCGCACAGGAATCGTGTCCTCTCGCGCGTCGCAGGGGCGGTAGTCATCATTCCGCTCGCCCTCGTATTCGCCGGATGCAGCGGAAGCAATATTCCCACCTGCCAGGAGTATGCAGAGATGGCGGACAGCACGGGTCTGGGCGTTGGCCTCTCCGCGGATCAGACCAGCGCAATCCAGAGGGCGCTCGATGCAGAGGGCTTCGACGATGGTGCGCTCAACGTCACGATCGCCACGGGAGAGATCCTCTCCTACTGCAACATCTATGACGGTGTCGCCAATCAGAACGCTACGCAATCGATCACCGAGGCCGTCAAAGAATAGCCGTGCTCACGCGCTCCCTATGCGGAAACACGGAGATCCCGGGAGCGTGCTCAGGAACGAGAACCAGGAAAGGGGGCTTCGCATCATGGCGAAGCAGCACAAATATCACAACTCATACATCGAGATCGACTCCGCTCTTTCTGCGGAGAAGACGCTGGACCTCGCGCGTCGCACCGTGGAGAGCCAAAGGGGGCTGAAGCTCGGCGACGAGCACGACGGCGCGTTCAGCGTTCTGCTCAAGAGCATTGTGGGCGTCACCGTTCTGCATTTCACTGTGCGCGCTATTGACGGTGATGGGGGAAGCCTCCTTGTGACGCGCATCGAGCAGTACCGCACTTCGCAGTCGACGGTGTTCTTCATTCCGATCGGCCCGAAGAGCCTCGAGGGGTACCCGCAGTACCGCAGATACATGAACGCACTGGCGCAGGTCGTCCAGGCTGCGGAGGGATCCGCCCGATACACCATCAAAGAAATCGAGGGAGCCGCATAATGAGCGCAGGCGCAGCGCGGGCGATGGAGATCATCGGAATCATCGTCGTCATCCTCGGGGGCTTTTACTGGTACGGAAGCCCCAATGACGTCATCGTCGGCCCGATCGTGGTCGTGCTCATCGGCCTCGCCGTCATCGGTGTCGCGCGCTGGCGCCACAGGGACTACACCCACCGTCCTCGCTTGAAGTGCGGGGCACGCTCACGGTCGATGTCCGCCCAGGGGTTGTCGTAGGAGACGAAGGGCACGGCGCTCCAGTTGATGATGATCGTGCGGCCGTCGACGGTCTGGCTTTGGGTGACGGTGCCCTTCGTGAAGAAGCTGGAGAGCTTCATCCACGGGACGGCGTCGTACACGCCCCAGGTCTCCAGCTCGATCTCATTGAGCCCGATGATGATGCTTTCTTTTGCCGCGGACGTGGTCAGATGGGCGATGAAGCTCGTGGGGTATGTCCTAGGTCCTCTTTCGTGTCGGTCGTGCGGGAGTGCGTTCAGCTGAAGAGACTGCGTACCTTGTCGCCGAACTGGCCGGCTTGCTTTCCTGCTTGCTGAAGCCACCGTTTCTGTTCCTCGCTGAGGGAGTTCCATCCGAAGGCCTGGGCCTTGTCCAGGGCGGAGTCGAGTTGGCTTTGAGAAGGCATTGTGTGATTCCCATCTGGTCAGAGCAACATGATTCATATCGATGCGGCATGTGCCGGAGGCCCCACCGCGGTGGCGCTGGTCGTGCTGCTTTGAAGCTTGGCGAGGACGAAAAACGCTGACAAGTGCCGGAGTGTCCTGGTTTTCCGTTCGACTTCCGGAGCGTCGTCGGTGTGGCCTCCTGGTGCAGCGCAGGGCGGCGAGAGGTCGGCTTGTCCGGAATTTCCGAGTGCTCCGAATCGGTGTCCGAAGCCGGGGGCGTCGCTATTAGCGTGAGCCCGAGAAACATGGGCAGAAGCGACGCACGCTGGCAGGACATCAGGAGTGTCACAATTCCCGCATTGAGATCGAGGTGGGGCTTTCTGTCGCGGACCCGCGGCGCGGGGAGTACAGGCGCGGGAGTAGGACGAACGAGCGGAGGACGCTATGGGATTGTTCGGCAACATGGTGGAAAAGGCGAGGATCAAGTCCGAGGTGAACATGGCGAATCTCGTTCTCGCTCGGGTACTCCCACATCTCCGCAGGGATTCTTCTCGGGAGGAGGTCACCGAGAACTTCCTTGCGGAGTTCCGCCTGGGCTGGCCCGCCATCGGTGAGCCGCATCCGGAGGTGACGCGGCGAGCGGTTGACGCGATTAGCACGGGCTTGCCGGACGCCACGTTTTTCGTTGATGGCCCGCCTCTCACCGTCACGAACGCGAGGGTCGGGCGGCTCGCGGAACGGGATCTGCGTGTGGACCTGGAATTCGAGGTGGATACGGCAACGTGGCCGAGGGTGAGCTGGGCCCTGACGAATGCTTCCGGCACAGATTTTCTGAGCGGGAAGTTCCCTTCGACGCTCTCGTCGTTCTCCGATGTGCACGAGGTCACTGTCCCTGCGGGAGGCATAGAGCTGTCGGTGTGGGCGGAGAGACCCGGCCCCGGAGGGCGAGGGCTCGACAGGCTCTACAGCACGCGATTTGCGGACGTCCTAGGGTGAGGCCCTCTCCGAGATCCTCGTCATCGTTGTTCTCCTCGGAGTCGGCGCAGACCATCACACGCTGGCTTCCTCCGCTGCTTTCTTATCGCATTGCCCATCGCACATCTGTGCACGCAACGACGGGCTCAGCCCGGTGACAAAAAGGAGAAGTCCATGAAAGGCGTCGCAATCATCATGATGGTGGCGGGAGCCATCGCCCTGTTTATCGGTGGATGGAAGTTTGCCGTAGTCGGGTACTACCCGTCCATCATCAGTGATTGGATCGGCTTCGCGATTCTCGGGCTGGCAGGTCTGGTGGTGTTGTGGATCGGCCAGCGGATGTACGCGGCCGCGAAACGCTCGGAGGAATGAACGGGGACGGTGCGGGGAAGTATCGTATCGAGGACTTCCCCGCACTCGTGCTGAGCGTTCCCTTGATCGACGGGGAAGCGAAGGTCGGGGAGATGATCACCGTTGTTGCGAGCGCCGCGAGCAGCGGCCATGTCCCGCACTGCTGACGAGCGTCGCCACCACACCCGCCGCGCACGGCACGCCCTGACAGCTAAGCGCGACCCGCAGCGGGATGCGCTCAGCGCCGCGGTGCCGCAGTCCTCGCGAGCGCAGTATGACGCGGGGATGATCGCCACGGATCGTGCCGATACCGCCGAGGCCTTTACGCGCCGCACGGCCGCGGCGGCCTTACAGCCCGCCGATCCGCGCATCGCCCATGAGCTGGGCGTCTCGTACCTGCGCGAGGGGGAGTACGAGCGGGCGATCGCGTCCCTGCAGCGCGCCCTGGAGCTCGCCCGGACTCAGAGACGAAGCGCCAGGTGCTCGATGAGGTGTGTGGGGTTGTGGGGGATGGGCGAGCGGTTCGTGCGCAAATGTCGCGGGCAGGTCCGGGTAGACCGATTATCCGTTGGCCATCGCTATTGGCATGCCTCTACCGTCAGTGAAATGGGAAGGAGTGTTCGTTGACCTTCACGGTCCAGTGGGAAAAGAGAGATGAAAATGATGGCAATTTTTCGGGGCTGCAAGGAGGATAATGCGGGCTTGCGCATGCCAGCAACTAATGGGCTGGCAATAGTGTCCTTCCCTGTTGAACCCGGGCGATTACTCCAACGGACAAGAGGATGAAGATGCAGTTTTCGAGATCGTCGAAGCGGACCACTAAATTTTTCAGATATCTGGGAGCGGTGCGATCCGGGCGGTCAGAGTGAGGTTGTTTCGACAACCCTTACCGCTCCAATGCGACTCGAGAGGAGAAAATCACTAGCGGTACAAGGAGGCACTCCTGGAAGGGGTTGAGGGTTTGAGACTCCAGTCATTGATTTTGGGGGCCGCCTAACGTCCACCATTTCGTCGATGAGCGGGGGCGGAAGAACTTTGCATAGGATCGATGCGGGACGAAAACTGGAGGACCGCGCCGTGACTGGCATTCTTGTGCACGAATGGCTCGCTCGCACCGGTGGCTCGGAGAACGTCTTCGAGGCACTGGGCGAGGTGTTTCCCGACGCTGAGCAGTTTGCCCTCTGGGACGATAGCGACGGTCGTTTCCCCGGCGTGCAGGAGACGTGGCTCGCGCGCACGCCGTTGAGACGGAGCAAGGCCCTTGCGCTCCCAGCCATGCCGATCACGTGGAGGACGCTTCCCCACCGCGATGCCGACTGGATCCTCGCGAGCAGCCACCTCTTCGCTCATCACGCCCGCTTTCGCGGGCCGGCGCGCGACGCGCCCAAGCTCGTCTATGCGCACACCCCCGCGCGATACATCTGGGTGCCGGACCTGGACGGTCGCGGCGGATCTCCGGTGGCGAAGGTCATGTCGGCCACTCTCAAGCCGATCGACAGGCGGCGGGCGAGGGAGCCCGTCGCGATCGCAGCGAACAGCCGCTTCGTGGCGGCGCGGATTGCCACCAGCTGGGATCGCGAGGCGGAGGTCATCTATCCTCCTGTCGCCGTCGAGGCCTTCGGGGGAGTCCCGAATCTGAGCGGGCGAGAACAAGACCTCCTCGATCTGCTTCCGATCGGCTTCCTCCTCGGGTTTGCGCGTTTCGTCTCCTACAAGCGACTCGAACTGGCCATCGAGGCCGGCGCGGCATCGGACCTCCCCGTCGTCATCGCCGGCAAGGGACCACAGGAGCGCCAGCTGCGCGCGGTGGCGCAAGAGACGCATCCGGGGGGTGTGCACTTCGTCGCCTCTCCGAGCCGGGAGATGTACCATGCCCTGCTCATGCGCGCATTCGCCGTCGTGTTCGCCGCGGTGGAAGATTTCGGCATCGTCCCGGTCGAGGCAATGGCCACCGGTACCCCTGTGATCGCGAACGCGTTCGGGGGCACCGCTGAGACCGTTGTGCACGGTCGCACCGGCGCTTTGGTGGAGGGGTGGTCGCGTCGCGAGCTGAGAGAAGCAGTTACGACGGCGATGACGGCCTCCGCTGAGGCGTGCAAGGAACGCGCCGCCGAGTTCGCAGAGCCGGTGTTCGCCGCCCGCATCGCCTCATGGGTGGCGAGGAACGTGGACGCCGCGAGCGGAGAGCCGACGACTCCCGCGCGGGAGGGCACGTCGCGGTGACCGAACTCCGTATCGACGAGCGGTATCGCGGAACGCATGGAATCGGACGCTACGCGCGTGAGGTCGTGCCGCGGCTGCGTCCTCCGTGGCAGCCGCTGGGACTGGATGGTAACCAGTACGCGCCTCTGGACGCGTTC
>JAATFJ010000064.1 GCA_015655255.1 Actinomycetales bacterium
GCCCGGCGCGGGGCGTGACCGGGCACCCGATCTCGGCGTATCGAACGAGCGCCCGAACGCCTCACCGAGCGCCGCGAGGGCTGCCTCTACCGAGTAGAGGCCGTCGCGGACTTCGGCCATCGAGCGCACCATCGTCGAGGCCATGGCGCTGTGCCTGGACTCACCCTGCCGGACACGGGTGCGGTAGGACTCCACCGTCGGCTGCAATCTCTCCGGCATCCTCGCGGACGCGTGGCGATCACGAAACCGCGCCCACTCCTCATCGGACAAGGCCGGTCGTCCAGACACGTCTCCTTCAGCCGGGAGCAACTTCCTCAGTACATCGGGAAGGGGCGGCGGAGTCCCGTCGACAACCCACTGATAGGGCACGCCGGTGTCCGGGTGCACGGTGGGGCTGGCGACGATGACCCCGTTGCCTGCTCGGACGTCACCCCACGCCGCCCACAATCCGGGCGCGGTACCGAGCTTCTCCTTGGTCGAGAAGAGAAAATGTCCCCGGTCGTCCTTGCCCCGGGAGCGTTGGAACATGCCGGTACGCAACGCGGCGGCGATATCCGGAGGCAACAGGTCAAGGGACTCCGCATGGTCGAGGTCGAAAGCAATCAGTTGCGACGGCCCGAGATGGACGAAGACTCCCGCGTCCGGCCAGCGGCGATACCACTGGTGGATCGTCGACGGGTCGGCGCTGGTCTGGTTGGGCCATCCCTTTCCTAGAAGGCTCCCCGGATTCTTCTGACCAAAGGTCAGCGGGCCGACATACCAGCCCAGTTCCGCGTAGTGCAGGGCCGCATCTTTGGGGGATGCGGTCGTCAGCGCGGCGTCGAGAACCGGTGTCGCGCGGGCGGAGGACTTTATCCGGAAAGTGCTCATCGTGCGTTCTCCGTGCTGCTGCGGATGAACTCATCGATCTGGTCCTGCGTATACATGGGACTCAGTCCCATCCGGACGCAACCGATCTTGCCCGCACTGGTCCACCGAGCGACCTGACGAGACGAGGCATGAAGCTCCTCGGCAACCTGATCCCGAGAGAAAAACTGCGGTGTTGTGGGGCTGGTATTTGCGAGCAACGCCCGCTCCTTTCGTAGAGGAAAACGATCGGAGCGGCTCGACTTCACCTACCGGTGCAACGCACCGCCCGACCAAGAATTGGAATCGAAGGCGGAGCAATAGTTCGGAGAATTCGGGGACGCGGGCGAGCGCTTCACGTCCTGAGCAGGATGCACCAAGATCGGCAGACGACGATCAGCGACTAGCTGAGCCACCAGCACCCGATAGACATCGGGCTCGGTCAGGCGCTCGGAGGCCTTCGCGTGATGCGCGGACATGGCCTCGTGCTGTGCAAGCTCGACGAGGAATCGCGCATCGTTACGACTATCCATCGCGAACTGCGCCTGACGCCGCTTCTTCGGCTCCGGCAGCAGCCGCCAACCCGAGATTTTTTCGCCGTACATGACAAACTCACGTGGCGGGGTGCGACGGCGCCGTTGCGCTCGGTTAAGGGGCTCCGTGCGCAGGATAAAGGACTCGCTCTCCTCAGCACTGTCCAACACGTTCGCCTCCTTCCGGCCTCAACAAAATACACACTTTTGCGGGAAACCCCAAGCCGCTGTCCTTAGGGCTATGCCGCCGTAAACCGACTTATGCCGAGGCCCGCCATCGCTCGCCGAAACAGACCAATCCATGTCTCCCTGCCCGGCCTTCAGGCGAACCCGCTCCTGACGCCGTTGACCTGGATGGCACCAACGTGCATTACTCATCCAGAGCTAGAAGAAGCTCGCCCAGAGGCACTTCGAACGCCTTACTAAGACGCCACCATGACTCAAGCGATCCGCGCGAGGCGGGTTTCTTTGGGCGACGATTTCGCGGTGTAGCCGTCTCCATTGCGACAAGCGTGGCGCGGCTCACTCCAGAACGTTCAGCAAGTTCGTCGTAGGTCCAGCCCCTCTCGGCACGTAGCTTGCTCAGACACCCGCGGAGAGCCTCAAAGTTGGGCTCTTGGGATTGGTGGGAAGACATCCCCTCAGCCCATCGAGCTACGACAAGTAGCGCAGCGTGGCTAGCCAGACTAAAGTTGGCTAGCCAGACTCACATTCCATTGATGCTGTCTGTCCTTTTCAGCACCGCACACGCCAACCAGGAGATACAGAACATGATGCGAAAACCCCTCGTCGCGCTCGCCCTCGCTACCGTCCTCACGTCAGCTCTCGCCGGATGCAGCAGCAGCGGAGGAGGCCCGGCGATCGATAAATCAACCCC
>JAATFJ010000024.1 GCA_015655255.1 Actinomycetales bacterium
ACCACGCCGCTGCCCGATTGGTCTGTCCTGTCGGGGCTGGTCGGCGTGAGTGAAGGAGAGCTGCGCGACCTCGATGCGCGCTACTTCGACACAGCGGATATCGCTCTTTCCCGTGCGGGCGTCGCCGTGCGCCGCCGCACCGGTGGTCATGACGGCGGTTGGCATATCAAGGGCCCCCGGCAGGGGGACGCGCGCCTGGAGCTACAGTGGCCGCTGGGTGAGGGCGGAGAGGTTCCGGAGGAGCTTCGGGCCGCACTGCGGCCCTGGACCGCGGCATCGCTGACTCCGCTCGCCCGCATCGAGAACGCCCGCACCGCCTATATTCTGCGCGGGGTGGATGGTGTTCTCGCCGAGTTCGTCGATGATCGCGTCCGTGCGACGGATCTGCGCGGAGGCACTATCCGGCAGTGGCGGGAGTGGGAACTGGAACTCGGGCCTGCGGCGCCGGCCGATCCCGCGGCGCGCGAGGCCTTCTTCACCGAAGCGGAGCAGGCGATCCGCGCCACCGGCGCCCGCACCTCGTCTTCGGACTCCAAGCTCGCCCGCGCCCTCGGCGCCTGAGTTCTGCGCTTCTGCGACAGAAAACGGCATCTGCTCCCTCAATTGATGAGGCAGATGCCGTTTTCTGTCGCAGTTACGGAAACTCGACGGATCAGAAATTGATCATATGACCCGCAAGGCCGTGGAAGGCCTCCTGCAGCGCCTCGGAGAGTGTCGGATGGGTGTGCACGTTCCGCGCGAGTTCGAGCGCCGTGAGGTCCCACTTCTGTGCGAGGGTCAGCTCAGGGAGCAGCTCGGAGACGTCGGGGCCGATCATGTGTGCGCCGAGGAGCTCGAGGTGCTCCGCATCGGCGATGACCTTGACGAAGCCGACGGGCTCGCCGAGACCGTGCGCCTTGCCGTTCGCCATGAAGGGGAAAGTCGCGACCTTGATCTCGTGTCCCTCGTCCTTCGCCTGCTTCTCGGTGAGGCCGAACGAGGCGACCTGGGGGGAGCAGAACGTCGCGCGCGGCATCATGCGGTAGTCGCCCAGCGTCATCGTCTCGGCCTTGCCGATCGTCTCCGCGGCGACGACAGCCTGCGCCTCCGCGACGTGCGCGAGCTGGAGCTTCGCCGTGACGTCGCCGATCGCGTAGATGCCCTCGACGTTCGTGCGCATGTAGTCGTCGATGTCGATCGCTCCGCGCTCGGTGAGCGCCACACCCGTCGCTTCCAGGCCATAGCCCGTGACCTTCGGGGCGAAGCCGACGGACATGAGCACCTTGTCGACGGTGATCTGCTGCATATCGCCGCCCGCATTGGGCGTGTAGCCGACGGTGACGTTCTCACCGTTGTCGACGACCGACTTCACTCCCGTGGAGGTGAGGATGTCGACGCCGTAGCTCTTGTACTGCTTGGTGAGTTCCTTCGAGACATCGGGGTCCTCGTTGGGGAGCACGCGGTCGAGGAACTCGATGATGGTGACCTTCACGCCGTAGTTCGTCAGCACGTACGCGAATTCCATGCCGATCGCGCCCGCGCCGACGATGACGATCGACTCTGGAAGCTCGCGTGTGAGGATCTGCTCCTCGAAGGTCACGACGTTCTTGCTCAGCTGCACGCCGGGTAGGAGACGCACGGTCGACCCCGTCGCGATGATGACGTTATCGAAGGTGACCTCTTCCGTAGTCCCATCTGTCTTCGCGACCGAGATCGCCTTCGGTCCCGTGAAGGTGCCGCGGCCGTTGTACTCGGTGACCTTGTTCTTCTTCATGAGGAAGTGGATGCCCTTGACGCGGCCGTCTGCCACCTCGCGGGAGCGGTCGAAAGCCTTGCCGAAGTCGAGTGTGAAGTCCCCGGAGATACCGAAGAATTCGGCCTTATGCTTCAGCGTGTGCGCGATCTCCGCGTTCTTCAGAAGAGCCTTGGAGGGGATGCACCCCACGTTGAGGCAGACACCGCCCCAGTACTTCTCCTCGATGATGGCGGTGGACAGCCCCAGCTGTGCGCTGCGGACGGCGGCGACGTAGCCGCCAGGGCCCGCACCGAGGATGACGACATCGTAATGTGGCATGGCTTCAGCCTATTCGCTCCGCGCGATTCGTGGAACGCGGATCGGAGGCATCTCCTCCGCAATCTCCTCACGGAGCCCGCGCAGGATCGGATAGTCTGGAGGCTGAGGAGGGCAACCGTGACAGACAGCAACTATCGACCCATCGGCAACGAGACGATTCACCGCGATGCCGACCACCGGATCGATGCGACGCAGACCTTCGGGCATGATTCCGATCTCTCCTTCGTTCCTTTCGGTGCGGAGCTGAGCGAGACCGAGCTCGCCGCGATCACCGCTCTTCCTTCCGGCGCCGCTCTCCTCCTCGTCCGCTCCGGCGCCCTCGCGGGAGCCCGGTACCTCCTCGACACGGATGTGACGACCATCGGACGCCACCCCGAGGCGGACATCTTCTTCGACGACGTCACTGTCTCCCGCCGCCATGCCGAGATCACTCGCACGGGAACGGCCTTCGAGATCGTCGACCAGCGTTCGCTCAACGGTACCTACGTCAACGGGGAGCGCGTCGACCGGAGCGCCCTCGCGAACGGTTACGAACTGCGCATCGGCAAGTTCCGCCTGAACTTCTTCGCCTCGCCCGCCGTCCTTGCGGCGGCCGACGCGTGATGGCGGCTTCGCCCGCCCGTGATCGTCCCTCCGCCTCCGGGCTGCTGAGCATCGGCCAGGTGCTCGCGCGGCTCACGGGAGAGTTCCCCGATATTTCTGCGAGTAAGCTGCGCTACCTCGAGGACAAGGGCATCGTCACCCCTTCGCGCACGGACTCCGGGTACCGGAAGTTCTCCGGCGACGATGTTGAGCGGCTGCGCCTGGCGCTCACCCTGCAGCGCGACCACTACATGCCTCTCGACGTCATCCGCGAGCGCCTCGACGCCGCCGAGCGCTCGGGCGAGCCCGCCGCCACGCTTCTCGCCCCGCCGCCGTCGATCACCCCGCCCGCGCGTTCCTACCTGCGCGAGGAGATGCTCGCAGCGGCCGGAGCCGGTCATCAGCTTCTCAACGATGCCATCAGTACGGGAGTGATCACGGCAGTCGACCGGTATTCCGAGCAGACCGTCGCGCTGCTGCGTTCGCTGGTCGCCCTCAATCGTCACGGCATCGAGCCTCGTCATCTGCGGTCCGTCCGGCAGAGCGCGGAGCGCGAGGTCGCACTCATCGAATCGGCGCTGTCTCCGCTCATCCGGCGCACGGATGCGGCCTCGCGTGGCCGCGCCGCCGAGGTTGCCCCGGAGCTCGCCGCGACGATCGACGATGTCCGCGCGGTGTTCGTGAAGGAAGCGCTCGCGCGGGCGCTTACATAACAGCTTGATTGCGACACACCTTCGCAGTGTGGGCAATGTCGTTGCCGCTCCTGGGGCCCTGCTCTAGCGTGGAGGTAACCGTTCAGGGAGGATTTCACAATGACTGCGGATGGTCCGGCAGGTACGCCCCGCTTCACCGGCGAACTCCTCTTCACCGACGGCCTCCCTGCCATGGACGATGAGGTGGGCTATCGCGGTGCGGTGGCCGCCCGCGCCGCGGGAATCACGTACCGCCAGCTCGACTACTGGGCACGCACGGAACTCGTCGAACCCACTGTGCGCGGCGCGAGCGGCTCCGGTTCGCAGCGCCTCTACGGTTTCCGCGACATCCTCGTCCTCAAACTCGTCAAGAGCCTCCTCGACACGGGCATCTCGCTTCAGCAGATCCGCACGGCTGTCGAGCAGCTGCGCGCTGCGGGCATCCGTGATCTTGCGGGCACCACGCTCATGAGCGACGGCGCCTCCGTCTACCTGTGCACGTCCAACGACGAGGTCATCGACCTCGTCAGCCGCGGACAGGGCGTGTTCGGCATCGCCGTGGGCAAGGTCCTCCGCGATGTGGAGTCGACCCTCGTAGAGTTCGACCCCATGACGCCGGACCCCGTCGACGAGCTTGCCGCCCGTCGTTCCCGCCGCACCGCCTGAGACCCGCTCTCCTCCGGTCGCCGTCGCGCCGGGGACCTCAGGCCTGCGGACCGTTCTCGAGAACGGGGATGCGGCCGGTGCGGATGATGCGGTCCAGGAGCAGGTCGAAATCGGCGGCGAGCTCCTGCGCGGAGTCGCCCGGCCAGATGTGCAGGGGCTTCGCCGCACCCTGCGCCTGCTGCAGCGAGGTGCGCTCGGGGAGCTGAGGGGCGAGTACGAGCGGGCCGAACATGTCGCGCAGCTCCTTGATGCGGAACTGGTGCTCGATGGACTGCGGACGCACGCGGTTCACGACGATGCCCAGCGGCTGCAGACGGGGGGAGAGGCCGCGGCGGATCTCCTCGATCGCGCGGAGGGCCCGGTCGGCGGCGGCGACGGAGAAGAGGCCGGGCTCGGTGACGACCATGACGCGGTCGCTCGCTGCCCACGCCGTGCGCGTGAGAGCGTTGAGCGAGGGAGCGCAGTCGATGAGCACGAGGTCGTAGTCGGTCTCCACGGCGGCGAGCGCCTCTTCAAGCTTCCACACGTCTCGCACGCTGGGATGGGGGCCGTCGAAGTTGATCGCGGAGGGGCTACCGATGAGCACATCGATCGTCCCGGGGTGCACCTTTGCCCAGCCAGAGGACGTGATCGCCTGACGGACGACCTTCTCTTTCGGGCTCGCCAGAACATCGGCGATGTTGAGTCGTCCCGCCACCTGGATGTCCATTCCGGTGGAGACGTCCGATTGCGGGTCGAGGTCGACGACGAGAGTCCGGATGCCCCGGGCGAAGGCGGCGGACGCCAGACCGAGTGTCACCGTGGTCTTGCCGACGCCCCCCTTGAGAGAGCTGACGCTGAGTACGTGCACGGTTACCACGTTACCTTCCTCTAGGCTTAGGACACACTCAGCCCCGCCCATGCGCGTGGAAAGCCCCGTGCATCGAGCCTCTAGAGGTGTGGATGTTCCAGAAAATCCTTGTCGCCAATCGTGGCGAGATCGCCATTCGCGCGTTCCGCGCCGCCTTCGAAGTGGGAGCCCGCACGGTCGCGGTCTTCCCCTACGAGGACCGTGGCTCCCTGCACCGGCTCAAAGCCGATGAGGCCTATGAGATCGGGGAACGTGGTCGCCCCGTGCGCGCATACCTCGATGTGGGCGAGATCATTCGCGTCGCCCTCGAATCCGGTGCCGATGCGATCTACCCCGGTTACGGCTTCCTGTCCGAGAACCCGGAGCTCGCCGAGAAGGCCGCCGCTCACGGTATCGCCTTCATCGGACCATCCGCCCGCGTCCTGGAGATGGCGGGGAACAAGGTCGAGGCGAAGCGCCATGCGATCGAGGCCGGTGTGCCCGTGCTCCGCTCCACCGAGGCCTCCGATGATGTCGATGCTCTCGTCGCCCAGGCCGACGACATCGGCTTCCCGCTCTTCGCCAAGGCCGTCGCGGGAGGCGGAGGACGCGGCATGCGCCGGGTGGAGACGAAGGGTGATCTCGCCCCCGCGCTCGCCGAGGCGATGCGGGAGGCGGAGAGTGCCTTCGGCGACCCGCGGATGTTCCTCGAGCAGGCGGTCCTCCGACCCCGGCACATCGAGGTGCAGGTGCTCGCGGACAGCACCGGGGAGACCGTGCATCTCTTCGAGCGGGACTGCTCCGTGCAGCGCCGCCACCAGAAGGTCGTGGAGATCGCGCCGGCCCCGAATCTCGCGGATGACATCCGCACCGCCCTGCACGGCTACGCCGTCGCCTTCGCCCGTTCGATCGACTACGAGAATGCGGGCACCGTCGAGTTTCTTCTCGAGACGGTGGGGCCGCGCGCGGGCGAGGTCGTCTTCATTGAGATGAACCCGCGCATCCAGGTGGAGCACACCGTCACGGAGGAGGTCACCGACGTCGACCTCGTGCAGACGCAGATCCGCATCGCGGCGGGAGAGAGCCTGCGCAACCTCGCCCTGCAGCAGGACAACATCCAGCTGCGCGGCGCCGCACTGCAGTGCCGCATCACGACGGAGGACCCCACCCAGGGATTCCGTCCCGATACGGGCAAGATCACCACCTACCGCTCTCCCGGCGGCGCGGGCATTCGTCTCGACGGCGGCACCGTGCATCAGGGGGCGCAGATCAGCCCTCACTTCGATTCGATGCTCGCCAAGCTCACCTGCCGCGGACGCGATTTCCCTGCCGCCGTCGCACGGGCACGTCGTGCGCTCGCCGAGTTCCGCATCCGCGGCGTCTCCACGAACATCCCCTTCTTGCAGGCGCTCCTCGCGGATCCCGACTTCGTCCAGGGCGATGTGAGCACCTCCTTCATCGAGGAGCGACCGGATCTGCTCCGCGGACGCGTGTCCAAGGACCGCGGCACGAAGATCCTCAATTGGCTCGTCGACGTCACCGTCAACAAGCCGAACGGCCCCGCCCCCGCCGTAGCGAATCCGCGCACGAAACTCCCGCAGATCGACCTCTCTGCCGCTCCTGCCGAGGGATCGCGGCAGCGTCTCCTCGCGCTCGGGCCGGAGGGTTTTGCACGCGATCTCCGTGCACAGACGGCGCTGGGCGTCACCGATACGACCTTCCGCGATGCACACCAGTCACTTCTTGCGACGCGCATCCGCACGCGCGATCTCGTGGAGGTCGCGCCCTATCTCGCCCGGCTCACCCCGCAGCTCCTCTCGGTGGAGGCCTGGGGCGGCGCTACCTACGATGTGGCGTTGCGCTTTCTCGGGGAGGATTCGTGGGAGCGGCTCGACAAGCTCCGCACGGCGCTCCCCAACATCGCCGTGCAGATGCTCCTGCGCGGGCGGAACACCGTCGGCTACACCCCATACCCGACCGCGGTGACGGATGCCTTCGTGCAGGAGGCCGCGGCGAGCGGCGTCGACATCTTCCGCATCTTCGACGCGCTCAACGACGTCGCTCAGATGCGCCCCGCGATCGACGCCGTGCGGGAGACGGGATCGGCTCTCGCGGAGGTCGCCCTGTGCTACACGGGTGATCTGCTCAGCCCTGCGGAGGATCTCTACACCCTCGACTACTACCTCGGCCTGGCCGAGCAGATCGTCGACGCGGGTGCCCACGTCATCGCCATCAAGGACATGGCGGGGCTGCTCCGTCCCGCGGCGGCCGCGAGGCTCGTCACCGCCCTCCGCGAGCGTTTCGACCTGCCCGTGCATCTGCACACGCACGACACCGCGGGCGGTCAGCTCGCGACCCTGCTTGCCGCGAGCGCCGCGGGTGTGGATGCTGTGGATGCCGCCTCCGCTCCGCTGTCGGGGACGACGAGCCAACCGTCGTTGTCCTCCCTCGTCGCCGCTCTCGCGCATACGGAGCGAGACAACGGCCTCGACCTCGAAGCGGTCTCCGACCTCGAGCCCTACTGGGAGGCCGTGCGGCACCTCTACGGTCCCTTCGAGTCCGGGCTCCCCGGTCCAACGGGTCGCGTGTACCACCACGAGATCCCCGGTGGGCAGCTCTCCAACCTCCGCCAGCAGGCGAAGGCACTGGGTCTTGCCGATGATTTCGAGCTCATCGAGGACATGTACACCGCGGCGAACCGTATCCTCGGGCGTGTCCCCAAGGTGACCCCGTCCTCCAAGGTCGTGGGAGATCTTGCCCTCTACCTCGCGGCGGTGCGCGCGGATCCCGCCGATTTCGAGGAGAACCCGGGGCGCTATGACGTGCCGGATTCCGTCGTCGGCTTCATGGCGGGGGAGCTGGGCGATCTGCCCGGCGGCTGGCCCGAGCCCTTCCGCAGCAAGGTGCTTGCCGGCCGGACGGTGCGTCCCGTGCTCTCGGAGATCTCCGCGGACGACGAGCAGGCGCTCGCCGGTGACAGTGCGCAGCGACGGGAGCGGCTGAACACCCTGCTGTTCCCCGCACCTGCCGCGGAGTTCGCGGAGAAGCGTGAGCTCTTCGGCGACCTATCGGTGCTCGATACGAGTGACTACCTCTACGGTCTCGTCGCGGGGCAGGAGCACGTCATCGAGATCGATCGGGGCGTGCAGCTCTACGTGGGACTCGAAGCGATCGGTGAGCCGGACGAGCGCGGGATGCGCACCGTCATGACGACGCTCAACGGCCAGCTCCGCCCCGTATTCGTTCGGGACCGAGCGGTGTCCGTGGACGTGCCGGAGGCGGAGAAGGCAGACACGTCGAAGCCGGGGCAGATCGCGGCGCCGTTCTCCGGCGTCGTGACCGTGAAGGCGGAGATCGGCACCGCGGTGGCGGCGGGAGAAGCGGTCGCCTCGATCGAGGCCATGAAGATGGAGGCGGCGATCACCGCGCCCATCGCGGGCACTGTCGAGCGGATCGCGATCGCGACGACGCAGCAGGTGGAAGCCGGAGATCTTTTGGTCGTCATCCGTCCCTCCCAGTAACCTTGTGCGGGCGAGAAATTCGCACAGGCTGGGGAGATTAAGGTGACACCGAAGAAGACAGATCAGACGCAGGACGAGGATGCGCTGGGTATCCTCGACCCGACGGCATCCGTCGACACCACCGCGATCAGCATCCTCGGGCTGACGGCACAGGTGAATGTCGAGTTGCCGAAGGACGAGGATGACGACCTCGCCGATGAGGACGTCATCGACGGGGAGATCCATTCCGACCTCGTCCTGGACGCGCTTCCGGATGCAGACGATTCGGTGATCGGCCGCATCCACGAGGGCTCCACGGGTATCGTCATCGAGGTGCCCGGCGACACAGAGCCGACCACGGTTGCGCAGCCCGACGCGGAGACCGGGTCGGAGGAGGACATCGTCATCGAGGCGGAGGTCGACGAAGATGGCGATCCCGAGGAGGACGACGATCCGGCGGACGATGAGGCGGTGGACACGCTCGCGGACGACACGGAGTTCGCCGTCGAGGATACCGCCGACGAAGGTCTCGCCGACGCCGACGCCGACGCCGATGCCGATGCCGACGATGACGATGACGCCGCTCGCGCGCAGGAGGACTCCGCCGACGATCCGGCGGACGATGAGGAGGAAACCTCCGAGACGGAATCCGCGGACACCGACCTCGCCGACGCCGTCTCCGATGAGCAGACCGTCGTCCCTCCGATCCTGCGCCCCGCCGCGGAAGCCCTGAGCGACAGCACAGAGAAGACGCCCGCCGCAGTGGCGGGGGACGTCTTCTCCGAAGAGGCAGAGGAGGACTCCGCGATCGATGTCGCGGATGCTCCAGAGGCGGAGAGCGCTTCCGACGCCGACGGCGCCCCTGCCGCGGACGTGCACGAATCCGGTGCAGAGACGACGGACACCTCGGAAGAGACCGACGGTATCGAGTACGGCGGGGCGATAGCATCGCCCATTCCCGCCGAGACCGCGGCGGACAGTCCTGGTGCGGTGGACGAGGACCTGTCTGCGGGGGACGTCGCGGCAGACGACGGCGCGGATGCTTCAGTCGAGGAAGACGCCGCGCAGGACGATGCGGTTCCGGGCGATGACGCATCCGTCACAGACCCCATCGACGCGGGCAGCGATGACGATCCCGCGTCGGATGCCGCCGATGAGGGCATCGACGAAGACGCCCTCTCCGACGACGCGGCTGAGGACGCCACGTCCGACGGCGTACGGACGGAAGAACCGGCCGACGAGATCTCGGAGGCGATCGACGAGGTCCTGGAGGCCGACGTCGAGGAGTTCTTCGCCGACGTCGACGATGCTGCGGACGCCGCCGCGACAAACGCCCATGCTCCCGCCACCGCCACCGCCACCGCCGCGACCCGCGCCGCCTCCGACGATGGCACCTCCGAGGGAGACCTCAACGAGGGGCGCGATGAGATCGCATCCGCCGTCGTCGCATCGCACACGATCGCGCCACACGAGAAAGAGGCTGACCCCGTGCCGGAGAAGGACAAGGACGCGGCGAAGACCGCTGCCACACCCGTCGCGCGCCCCGCGGCGCGCCCGAGCGTGCCGGAGGTCGCCCTCACCGCGCGGCGCCTCGATGACCTCGGCGGCGAGGCCTCCCGCGAGAGCGCCGATCTGCTCACCGCGGATCGGCTGCTCGACCCGCATCAGCTCACCCGGCCGGAGCCGGAAGGCGGCTGGTCCCACATCCTCTACACGCTCTCGGGGCGGCGCATCAACATCGGGGACAGTCGCAAGGTGCGCGAGCGCAAGGAGCTCTCGCAGCGCATCGACGCGCCACTCTCCGGGGGCGCGAAATTCGTGCCCGTTCTCTCCCGCAAGGGGGGAGTGGGCAAGACGACCATCACGACCCTGCTGGGGATGGCCCTCGCAGACTCCCGCGACGACCGGGTCATCGCTGTCGACGCGAACCCCGACCGGGGCACCCTCGCGGAGCGGATCGCCCGCCCGCACAGCAAATCAGTGCGCGACCTCGTGCGCATCCACGACGACGTACGCGGCTATCAGGACATCTCCGCCATCGTCGCGCGGGACACGACGCGCCTCGACGTGCTCGCCTCCGATGCCGACCCGCATATTGCCGAGGCCTTCAGCGACGACGATTACCGGGATGTCGCTGGCGTTGCCGCGCATTACTATTCGCTTGTGCTCACCGACACGGGCACGGGCATCGTGCACTCGGTCATGGGCGCGACGCTCGATCTCGCCGACCAGCTCGTCATCGTCTCGGGCCTCAGCGTGGACGAGGCGCGTCTCGCCTCGGAGACCCTCACCTGGCTGGAGAGCAACGGCTACGCCGCGCAGGCGCGCAATGCGATCGTCGTGCTCAATCAGTCCACTCCGGGTGCTCCGCTCGTGCGCCTCGCCGAGCTGGAGGCGCACTTCGGGACGAGGGCGAAGCATGTGGTCCGGATGCCCTATGACCCACAGATCGCGGGCGGCGGCGCCATCGTCTTCTCCACTCTCCGGCCCGAGACGCGGCTGGCCGCGCGCGAGCTTGCGGCGTTGCTCATCGAGAACCTTCGTCAGGTCGCCTGATGGCGGTCAGGGAGATCCGTCTCTTCGGCGACCCGGTGCTCCGGGCTGTCTGCGCGCCTATCGAGACGATCGATGAGGGGATCCACGCCCTCGTCACCGATCTTGTCGACACGGTGCAGCTTCCGGGGCGCGCCGGAGTCGCCGCGCCGCAGATCGGTGTCGCGCTGCGTGCTTTCAGCTACAACATCGACGGGGAGATCGGCTACGTCCTCAATCCCGTCGTCACCGAACTCCGGGGGGAACCCGTTCCCACGGGGGAGGGCTGTCTCTCCGTCCCTGGACTCTGGCACGATGCGCTCCGCTCTCCCTGGGCGCGCGTGGAGGGCATCCACCTCGACGGCTCGCCTTTCGCGCTCGAAGGCGACGTGCTCCTCGCCCAGGCCCTTCAGCACGAGACGGACCACCTCGACGGGAAGGTCTACCTCTCCCGCCTCGCCCCGGAGACGCGCCGCATCGCCATGCGCGAAGTCCGGGAGAGCAGCTGGTTCTGATCCGGTTCAGCCGCCGATGGCGATGTTCGTGGTCTGCACCGGCATGTCGTAAATCTCCGTGATCTCCTTCGAGAAGTCGGTGAGGATCTCGGCGCGTTTGATGGAGAGCTTCGGCGTGAGGTGACCGCTCGCCTCCGTTCACTCCGTGCCGAGGATCGTGAACTTGCGGATGGACTCCGCGCGGGAGACGAGATCGTTGGCGGCATCGACGGCACGCTGCACCTCGGCGCGCACCTCGACATGCCGGGCCGCATCCGCGAGAGTCATATCCGCGGGGAGGCCGTTGTTCGCGAGCCAGGTAGGGAGCATCTCCGGGTCGAGGGTCACGAGGGCGGAGATGAATGGACGCTGGTCGCCCACAACGACGACCTGCCCCACGATGGGATTCGCGCGGATGGGATCCTCCAGCGTCGCGGGAGCGACGTTCTTCCCGCCCGCGGTGACGATGATCTCCTTCTTGCGGCCCGTGATCGTGAGGAAGCCCTCGGCGTCGAAACTGCCGATGTCTCCCGTACGGAACCAGCCCTCGTCGAAGGCCGCCGCCGTGGCATCGGGATTGTTCCAGTACTCCTTGAAGACGTCGATGCCGCGCACCTGGATCTCGCCGTCCTCCGCGAGCCGGATGCCCACACCCGGAAGCACGGGACCCACGGTGCCGATCTTTGACTTATGGGCGAGGTTGACCGTCGCGGGCGCCGTCGTCTCCGTGAGGCCATAGCCCTCGAGGATCGTCACGCCGAGACTGTGGAAGAAATGCCCGAGGCGCGGACCGAGCGGGGCGGAGCCCGAGATCGCATAGGAGATGTTCCCGCCCATAGCCTCGCGGAGCTTGCTGTAGACGAGGCGGTCGAAGAGGGCGAATTTGATCTTCAGGCTCAGCGGGATCTTCTCGCCGTTCTGCTGCCGCTGCGAGTGCTGTACGGCAGCGGCCGCT
>JAATFJ010000320.1 GCA_015655255.1 Actinomycetales bacterium
AGCCAGCACGCACGTGGCCGGGCCATGATCGACCGCATCCGGTCGGCGGGCGCCGAGGCGGTGGTGTGGAACGTCGCGCGGGACGCGCTGTCCGCCGCGGCTGTCGCCGCGCACATCGACGGAGCGGATGTGACGGCGGTCGCCGCTCCGACCGACGCCTCGGCCCTCGACGTCCTCGAGGCCATGCGGGAGCGGGGCCTGCGCGCTCCGGAGGACATCGCGGTCACGGGCTACGACGGCATCGGACCGCTCACGGCGCCCTTCATCGGCCTCACGACGTTCCGCCAGCCCATCCGGGAGATGGGCGGGATGGCCGTCGACCTGCTCGTGCGCACCCTCGGGGATCCCCAGGCCTCGACGAGCAGCCTTCGGCTCCACGGCAAGCTCGTGGTCGGGAGGACCTCGCCGTAGCGCTGGTCTCTGTCTTCGCGCCGTCGTCGTCATGCCCCCGCGAAACACACCTTCCGCCGTGAAACGCACGGTTCCGCGTGAAACACCACGTGTGGCGTGGGGTTTCACCCGAGAAGTGGTTCTTCGGCGGATGCGCGCGGCGAGGCCGCTCAGGCCGCGAGCACCCCAGCCGTTTCGCGCACGGTGATCTGCGGCGGGTAGAGGCCCATCACGTGCAGGGCGGCGGCGTGGTTCTCGGCCGTCGACCCCGCGCAGGCATCGGCGGCGATCGTCACGCGGGCACCGGCATCTGCCGCGGCGAGAGCGGTGGAGAGGACGCAGCAGTCCGTCGAGACGCCCGCGAGGACGACGTGCGCGCCATGGCCCACGATCGCCTCGAGCTTCGGCCCCCACTTCCCGAAGGTCGGCAGGTCGACCGTGGGATGCGGGCTCAGCCCCTCCGCGCCCGGCACGAGCGAGAAGAGCGGATCCGTCTCCGGCTGATCGGCGAAGGGCCAGGTGGCGAAATAGTCGCCCCAGGAGGTCGAGCGGTCGGCCGTGGGAAGCCACCGGGTCACGAGGACGCGCTCGCCGAAGGCATCGGCCAGCTCCTGGATGTGCGCGAGCGCATCCTCGAAGAACGGCGAGCCCCATGCGGAATCCGGCGAGGCGAAGATCGCCTGCGGATCGATGACGACGAGCCAGGCGTCCTCTGCGATACCGCTCATCCCTGCTCCTGCCGCCGGATCTTCGCGGCGCGACCGAAGTAGGTCACGAGGAAGGAGAGGACGAGGGCGAAGATCACGCCGAGATTCGCATAGCCCCAGGCGTCGCGCCAACCGAGCAGGTCGAGGAAGTAGCCCTGCCAGTCGTTCCACGAGGTCCCCGCGATCTGGTTCATCACGAATCCCCAGCCGATCCCCGTCGCCACGACGAGCGTGCCGACCGACAGCCAGTCGACGGCGCCGTAGCGCCCCGCGGAATCGAACAGCGCCGCCTCGTCGTAGTCCTTCCGCCGACGCAGCACATCGGCGATGAGGATGCCCGCCCACGAGGCCATGGGGACGCCGAGGGTGATGAGGAAGGACTGGAACGGCCCGATGAAGCTCGTCGCGAAGAACACGACGATGATCGTGCCCGCCGTGAGGATGACGCCGTCGACGGCGGCCGCCGCCGGACGCGGCACCTTGATGCCGAGGCTCAGCAGCGTGAGCCCCGAGGAATAGATGCCGAGAACGGCACCGGAGACGAGCGTGAGGATCGCGACGATGAGGAAGGGGAACAGCGCCCACGTCGGCAGGAGCGTCGCGAGCGCGCCGAGCGGATCGTTGTTGATGGCGTCGAACAGGTCGCCGTTGGAGCCCGCGAGCAGCAGCCCGAAGGCGACGAGGATGATGGGGGCCACGGAGCCACCGATGACGTTCCATCCGACGATCGCGCGATCCGATGCCGACCGCTTCTGGTACCGCGACCAGTCGGCGGCGATGTTGATCCAGCCCAGGCCAAAACCGGTCATGACCATCGTCAGCGCGCCGATCGTCTGGGCGAAGGTCCCGTGGGGGAGGGAGAACACCGTCCCCCAGTCGATGTACTGGAACGTGAGGATGAGGAAGAGCACGGTGAATGCGCCCGTGAGCCACGTGAGGATCGACTGCAGCTTCATGATCGTGTGATAGCCGAGGACGGAGGCCCCCACGATGAGCGCGGCGACGAGGACCGTCGCGATGAGCTTGACCGCTACATCGCCGTCCTCGCCCACCCAGCCGAGCTCGTGCAGCACGGTCGTCGTGGCGAGCACGGCCGTGATGGCGAGCGAGGTCTCCCAGCCGATCGAGGTGAGCCAGGAGACGATCCCGGGAACCTTCTGGCCCTGGACGCCGAAGGCGGCGCGGGAGAGCACCATGGTGGGCGCGGAGCCGCGCTTCCCGGCGATAGCGATGAGCCCGCAGAGGAAGAAGGAGACGACGATGCCGATGACGGAGACGAGGATCGCCTGCCAGAAGGAGATCCCGAATCCGAGGACGTACGCGCCGTAGGACATCCCGAAGACCGAGACGTTCGCCGCGAACCACGGCCAGAACAGGTCACGGGGCTTCGCCGTGCGCTCCGCTTCCGGGATGATCTCGATGCCCGCTCTCTCGATGAGCGAACTGCCTTCCTGGGACATGTGCGTGCCTCTCCGTGGCGTCGGGTGCGCCGGTACCCCTATCCTGGCACCGCGCGGGCGAGCGGGCGTGTCAGGAGAGGAAGAATGTGCGGGCGAGGCGGGTGAGGGCGTGGAGATCGGCGGTGCCGGCGAGTTCGCGGGCGGAGTGCATCGAGAGGATGGGGATGCCGACGTCCACGGTGCGGATACCCAGGCGCGTCGCCGTGATCGGCCCGATCGTCGACCCGCACGGCACGGCGTTGTTCGAGACGAACTCCTGTGAGGGGATGCCCGCGGCCGCGCACCACCCGGCCCATGCCGCGGCGCCGAGCGCATCCGTCGCATAGCGCTGGTTCGCGTTGATCTTGAGGATGGGACCTGAGCCGAGCACGGGATGCACGACCGGATCGTGCTTTCCCGCATAGTTGGGATGCACGGAATGCCCCACATCGCTCGACAGGCACCAGGACGCGGCGAAGGCGCGGCGCCGCGCGGAATCATCGGCCCCGAGACCCGCGAAGACGCGGGCGAGGACATCCTCCAGGAAGGGCCCCGCCGCGCCGGACCGGGACGCGGAACCGAGTTCCTCATGGTCGAAGCATGCGAGCACCGCGATGCGCTCCCCGTCGAAGCCGTCCGCCGCGACAGTGGTGAGCGCGGCGACCCCCGCATGGACGGAGGCGAGGTCGTCGAGGCGGCCCGAGGCGAAGAAGGCCTCGTCCTTCCCGAAGATCGCGCCGCGTGCGCTGTCGGCGACGACGGCGTCGAAGCCCCGGATGTCTGCGGCGGACACCCCTGCCGCGGCGGCGAGCTCGCCGAGGAGATCGGCCTCCGCCGGAGTCCCCAGCCCCCATACGGGCTGCGTCTGCGTCTGCTTGTCCAGGGCGAGGTCGTTGTTCGCCTCCCGATCGAGATGGATGGCGAGCTGGGGGAGCCGCAGCAGTGCCCCCGTGTCGGCGAGCACGACCCGTCCGTCCGCGAGCGCGAGACGCCCCGCGAGACGCAGCTCCCGGTCGAGCCAGGAGTTCAGCAACGGGCCGCCGTAGACCTCCACGCCCGCCTGCAGCCAGCCGTGCGCCCCCGTGGTGGGCTTCGGCTTGAGCTTGAAGCCGGGGGAGTCGGTGTGTGCGCCGAAGATCTGCGCGGGGGTCGCCTCGGAGGCACCCGCGGGAACCGCCCAGGCGATCACCGCACCATCACGCACGACGAGATGGCGTCCGCCGTGCTGATCCGGCCAGGCGTCCTCCTCCGCGAGCCGCGAGAACCCGGACTCCTCGAGCCGTCGGGCGACCTCGGCAGCGGCGTGATAGCTGGACGGAGAGGCGGCGACGAAGTCGGCGAGATCCTCGGCGTGGGCGCGGACGTCCGGGGTGAGGGGCATGGAGAAAACCTTCCGCTGGGATGCCCTTCGATGCTAGTCCGCGGGCGGTGAGGCACGGTGATGGGCGGGGTCGCGCGGCCTGTACTAGGGTGGGGTGCGATAGCGCCTAGGGTTCCGGGGTCTTGCCCGTCTGGTCCGAGCGGCGCCACGGTCCGCCTCCGCAGGGGGACCGTCATCTGACAGGACAAAAGCCCGGAGGACCCTGTTCGTCGCGCCTGCGGGGAACGGAAGGTCCTCGTGTCTCCTCTCGCCCTCGGTCTCGTCCTCGCCGCCGCCGTCGCCCACTCCGCCTGGAACATCATCGCCCACGGCGTGAGTCGCGCGGGCGTCCCGTTCCTGTGGTGGGGAGCCCTCGTCTCCACCCTCGTCTGGCTGCCCGCCGTGGCGGTCACGGGCATCGGCGAGGGAGCGACGTGGAACGGATTCCTCCTCGGCGCGGGGGTCTCCGCGGTGTTCCACCTCGTCTACATGCTCGTCCTCCAGCGCGGGTACCGCGCGGGGAACCTCACCACCGTCTACGCCACGGCGCGCGGAACGGGGCCCTTCCTCTCCGTACTCGCAGCGATCGCTCTGCTGGGGGAGCGGCTCTCCGGCTGGGCCCTGTGCGGTGTCGCGCTCATCATCCTCGGCGTCGTCGCTCTGGGACTCGTCGACCGGGGTCGCGGCGCGGGGCAGGGGCGGCGCCTCGACCCGGCCATCGTCTTCGGCCTGCTCACGGGCGTCGCCATCGCCGCCTACACGGTGTGGGATGCGCACGCGCTGCGCGAATGGTCGCTCCACCCGATCGCCTTCATGGTGGGGAACACCGCCGTCGAGACGCTCCTCTTCTCCGCCCTGGCGTGGAGGAGCCGCGGGGCGATGCTCCCCTTCGTGCGCGTGCACTGGCGTCGCGTGCTCGCCTTCGGTGTGCTGTCCCCGCTCTCCTACATCCTCGCCCTCACCGCGACGACGATCGCCCCCGTCGCCCTCGTCGCCCCGCTCCGCGAGGTGAGTGTCGTCCTTGTGAGCCTCTTCGGCGCCTTCGTCCTCAAGGAATCGCATCCGGCGGGGCGCGTGGCCGCCTCGTTCGTCGTCGTCGGCGGGATCGCGCTCCTCGCCGTCTGAACGGATCCGGTGAACAGTCGGGGAACAGTTCCCGCCCGTGTGGGAGGGCGCGCGGGCGGGCTGTCAGAGTGGAAGGAAACTCTTTTCTGCCGTCGGGAGGCCTGCTGGCATGCGCACCCTGCTCCCGCATCCGCGCCTCCGTGACGTCTCCCTGCGGCCCGCCGCCGTGGCGATGGTGTGGCTGGGTCCGGAGCTGCGCCATGAGACCGTCGCGGTTCCCGGTGTCGCCCTGGGACGTGGAGATGTGCTCGTCGCCGTGGAACTGTCGACCATCGCGGAGAGGGACATCCGCACCGCACTGCGCAGCGCCTCCGTTCCCCTCGTCCTCGGCCACGAGAGCGTCGGCAGAGTCGTGGCCCTGGGAGACGAGGGGGCGATGACCGCGGATGGCACGGAGGTGCGCATCGGGGACCGCATCGTCTGGTCCGCCGCCGCCGCCTGCGGCTCCTGCGATCGCTGCCGTGCGGGCGTCCCCGCACGATGCCGGTCGCGCATCGCCTACGGTGAGGTGCGCATCGAACCGCGCTGGGAGCTGACCGGTGCGTTCGCGAGCCATATGCATCTGCGCGCGGGGACGACGATCGTCCGCGTGCCGGAGGCGTTGCCCGCGGGTGCACTCGCTCCGGCCTCCGGTGCCCTCGCCCTTGCGTGGGCCGCGGTGGCGCGGGCGGGGCGGGACAGCGCCCTGGAGGATGCGCGCGTGCGCGTCTACGGCGCCGGCCTCACGGGGCTTACCGCCGCGGCGGTCGCGGCCGCCGCGGGCGCCTCCGTCACGGTCGTCGACCCCTCCCCGGCGCGCATGGCGCTCGCCTCGCGCTTCGGAGCCGATGCCGCGTTCCTCGCGGATGCGGAGCCGGGCCTCGCCGTCGACGCCGACGATGGGTTCGCCGACATCGTCATCGAGACCTCGGGGCGCGCGGTTCCCGCCGCAATCGCCGCCGCGGGGATCGGCGCCACTGTCGTCCTCGCCGCGGACGTCCTCCTCGACGAGCCCGCGATCCTCGATGCCGATGCGGTCGCCCGTCGCTCGCTCACCGTCGCCGGGGTGAACGACTACGCTCCCGCCGATCTCGTCGCGGCCGTCGGATTCCTCACCGAACGGGGGCGTGCCTTTCCCTTCGCCGATGCCGTCGGCGCGGTCCATCCGCTCTCGGACATCGACGCGGCGCTCGCCGAGGCCTCCGCGGCGGACGCGCCCGTACGCGTCGCCGTGGTCCCCTGGCGGTGACGAGGCGGATCGCTGACCGCGACGCCGGGAGACCGTCGTCGGCGGGTCAGCCCGTCGGCGGCGCCAGCCCGAGCGATGGTGCCACGGCGGCGATGCCGAGCGGGAGTCCCGTGGTGAGCGCGGGGCCGACGTGCTTCGCGCCCTTCACCGTCGCCGTGGAGACGGTGAATCCCGCGGACGCGGCGAGAGCGGCGTTCGACTGCTGGCCTGGGCCGAAGGTCTTGTCGTCCGTTCCCCAGGTGAATGCGGCGAAGTGTCCCGCATAGGCTCCGGGGTGCGCGGCGAACTGGGAGGCGGGCTTGGCGGCCTCGAAGGCCGCGGCATCCCCATCCCAGAGCTCGGCGATGGCGCGGTCCGGATGCTGTGAGCCGGGATACTCGTTTCCGGAGATGTCGAGGATGCCGCCCCACACCTCGGGGAACTGGGCGCCCCACGCGAGGGCGCAGGAGCCGCCGTTCGAGTATCCGCCGATGACCCAGTACGCATGGTCCTGGATGATGTTGAGGTTCTCAGACGCCCACTCCGGGATGTTCGTGTTGAAGTAGGTGGACACACCACCGAACTCCGTGGAGTCGTGGCAGGCGGGATCGGCGTTCTGGGAGCCGAGCTGGTCGGCGAGGATCACGATGGGCGCGAGGCCGTTGTGCGCGGCGGCGAACTCGTCGAGCGTGGCGGTGAGGACGGTGGGGTCCGGGGAGCCCGGCTGCCCCATCATGAAGACGAGGAGGGGAAGCTTAGGGGGATCCGCCACGAGCGCAGCGGGCGGCAGGTAGAGCGCGCCCTCGCGTGCGGAGAAACTCCCGGAGGGAATGTGCTCGTCGTCGCCGAGCGCGCTCACCCGTCCCCGATCCGGCATATCGGACGGCGGATCCCATGTCTGGTACAGCGAGGCGGGATCGCTGCCGTCATCGGCTGCGAGCGCAGGAAGGGGCATCACCGCAGCGACCTGTATGCCGAGGAGGGACGCGGGGGTGTGCGTGATGCCGAACGCGCGATTCACGCCGAGCGCTCCGGCGAGCACCCCGAAGAGGATGAGCAGCACTCCCATCACCCGTCGCCACCAGGGGCGTGAGAAGAGGACGACGATGCCGAGCGCGGTCGCGGCGAAGGCCGCACCGGCCCAGGCCGGCGCGAAATCCGGCAACTCCACCCCGAAGAACTGCGTGATCGAGGCAAGCTTCCCCACGCCGTAGCCGAGGAGGCCCCCGACGACGAAGACGAGGAGAAAGCGCCACGGATGTCGCGGGCGGATGAAGAACATCGCGGCCGCGAGCAGTGCCGCGAGGATCGCGCTCACGAGCAGCAGGGGGCTGTCGATGAGCTCGAGCGAGAGGAACCAGGATCTCATCGGGCGACCTCGTCTTTCTGCGGGGGGATCTCGGCGGGCTGCGCCATGCGGGCGGCGTCCGTGCCGCGGGGCTCGCCGTCGTCGCCGTTCTGCTTCCGGAACGCCCCTCGGGTGAGGGAGAACAGCCCGGCGAGGGACAGCTCCGGCAGATAGGCGCGGGCCACGGCGAGCCCGATGCGGGGGAGCTCGACGGGGTCGCGGTAGGCGAGGTAGAGCGTGTGGTACTCCGGACGGAACTTCCTCTTGAACCGGAACAGCGAGGCGAAGCCATACGCGGGTTCCAGCACGCGCGCGAGCCAGCCCAGCACATCCGAGAGGAGGGTCTGCGGCGGGGGGTTCTCGGGCAGGGTCGCGAGCGGCGCACCGGAGAGGCTCAGTAGTGCAAGCCCCTCGTCGCGCATGCGCCGGGCAGCGGAGGCGATGAGGAACTCCATCATGCCGTTGGGGCTGTCCACGCGTCGGCGCATGAAGTCGAGTGTCCAGCCGATGAGCTGGTCGTCTCTCCAGCACGGCATCCAGCTCGTCACCGCGAGGATCCTGCCCGTCGCATCCGTGGCGAGGAGGAGCGCCACATCGGGGTCGCGCAGCTCGTCGAGCCCGCCGAGCGTGAATCCGAGTTCGGGGAGTGCCTTATCGGCCACCCATTGCTCGTCGATCTCGCGCAGCTGCCTATTCTGCTCGATGCTGAGGTCGGCCCAGCTCGTCCACTCCGCGCCGACGCCCTCGCGCTCGGCCTTCGTGAAGGGGTGGCGCACGTTCTGCCACGCCTTGCCCGCGAAGCTCAGGCCGGGCAGGGGCATCACGGTCTCCTCGCCGACGGAGACGCGCGACCATCCCATCGCATCGAAGGCGGGGAGGAAGGAGGCATGAATGCTGTAGAACGCGGGGGTCCAGTTCTGCGAACCGCAGGCGTCGACGAATCCGCGCATCGCCTGTTCTTCCTTCCCCGCGGCGGCGAGTGGATCGGCGACGGCGAGGGCGACGTCGCCGACCAGGCGGTAGGCGACGGCCGATTCTCCCTCCGGCCCGTACCAGTACCGGTTTCCCTGCCATGTGCCCAGTTGCCCGAGCGTGCCGCCGAAGCGGCGGAGGAGTGCGCGATAGCGGGTGCCATCGGATTCCGGCGGTCGTGCCGTCGACCGGTACAGCAGCAGCACGCCGCCGATCGCCACCGCCCAGAAGAGCACGCCCGCCCACTGGAAGGCGAACAGCGGCGACCCGTGGAGTGGGAACGGCGGTTCGCCCATGCCGGCGAGGAACGGTGGGGGCACGAACCGCCGGAGGGCGGCGACGAGGAGATCATCGGTCGTCGGCGCGATGTCGAAGGCCTGCCGATTGAGCGCGCCGATGAGGACGAAGGCGGCGACGCAGCAGACGAACACCCCTGCGAGCACGGTCGCGAGGAGCGCGGACGCCCGTCGTGTCGCTCGCAGCGAGAACCGTCGGCGCGTGAGGACGAGGATG
>JAATFJ010000289.1 GCA_015655255.1 Actinomycetales bacterium
GCACATCGCGCTCGTCCGCTTCGACGGCCCGCTCATCTTCGCTGCCGCCGATCGCGTCTTCGACGAGGTCACCCGCGTGCAGGGGGCGACGGTCGTCATCCTGCGGCTCTCCGGCGTCGGCTACGTCGATGCCACGGGCGCGCACATCCTCGCCGACATCGTGCAGGCTCTGGAACGGCGGGGCATCACCGTGCTCATCAAGGGGGTCCCGACCCGGCACGAGGAGCTGTTTCACAACACGGGCGTGATCGCCGCGCTCCGGCACCCGAACCACCTGTTCACCGAGACGCCGAAGGCCATCGCCCACGCGCGCGACCACGTGCGACGGGCGGCGCTCACCGCCTGAGGGCTATTCCGGACGTGGGGCGCGCACGGGCCATAGCGGGAACGGATCCGGGTATTCGCTCCAGGCCTCCGGCCCCGCGCCCAGTTCCTCTGCGGTGAGCGTCGCGGCGTCGAGCGCCGCCCGGAGTGCGTCCTCGTCGAGATCGATCCCGATGAGCGCAAGATGCTGGCCCAGGGCGAGGGGATCCTCGTCCGGCGCGAGGTCGTCGTCACGGGTGAGCGGGTTGAGCGCCACCGTCCGTCCCGCCTGCTCCCAGGCGCCTACGATGCCGGCGCGCGTCGCGAGGCGGCAGAATCCCGCGGAGCGAATGACGGTGCCGAGCTCCCCGCTCTCCCACTGCGTCGTGAGCAGCGCATGCAGGCGCCCGGGATGCAGCGGGGCGATGCTCTCGTAACAGACGGCGCTCACCCGGCTGTCGGTGATGCGCGGGACAAAGTCGCCGCTGAGGAGGCACGCCCATCCCGGACCATCCTGCTCGGCGGCGTACGCGACCGTGGAGCGCGGCATGAGGGATTCGTGCCCGTCGAGGACGAGACGGGCGTGCGGGGCGAGGTGGCTCACGAGCGCCATGAGGAGCGAGAGCTCCGCCGTGGGCAGCGCATCGGCGCCGACGAGGACGACGGAGGAGGCGTACTCGATCTGGCGGGCCAGCACGAGGGCACGGGCGGTGTATTCGACGCCGTGCACATCCCCGATCCAGAAGAACTCGTCGTCGCGGAGGTCTTCGCGCAGGTGCAGGGCGTCGACGACGCAGACGATCTCGTCGAGCCGACTGCTCTCCTCCTCGTCCCCCAGCGTTCCGATGATCGCCTCCATGGCGGCTTCGGTGGGGAGCTCGATGACACTCCCCTCCGCGGACGCGGGAGAGGCTGCGAGGCGCAGGGCCGTGCCGAGCGGGTCGAGGGAGGCGGTGAGGACGCATTCCCGGACGAGTCGTCGTGCGGTGGAACGGGCGAGCCGTTCGGCGTAGGCAGCGCGCTCGGGCGCGCAGGAACCGACGACGGCGATGACGCTGTGGGGGTGCATGGTCTCCTCGATATCGTGAGATAGTAAATGATAACCGTTATCGATAAGGAGTGAGAACATGAAGGTTCGCGCATCGATCAAGTCCCTCAAGAACCAGCCCGGCGCGCAGGTCGTCCGCCGTCGCGGCAAGGTCTACGTCATCAATAAGCAGAACCCGCGGTTCAAGGGCCGCCAAGGCTGAAGGCTTCTCGCAGTTCCGTGAGACGATGGCGGAAACCGCGAGAGAGGACGCCCCATGACCGTGCCCACCGCAGATCTCTATGACGAGCTCGAGGACGCCATCCAGTCGTTGCCCGTGCAGTTCCGCTCCTTCGGTGAGAAGCGCTCCTTCGACGGCCCCATCCGCACGGTCCTGTGCTTCGAGGACAATGCCCTCGTGAAAGCGACGCTCTCGACGCCGGGGGAGGGCGCCGTGCTCGTCGTCGACGGCGGGGCCTCGCTGCACCGTGCCCTCATGGGTGACATCATCGCCCAGCTCGCGGTTGACAACGGCTGGGTCGGCGTCGTCATCCACGGCGCGATCCGCGACTCTGTCGCGATCGACGCCCTTCCCCTCGGCGTCAAGGCGCTGGGCACCAACCCGCGTAAGAGCACGAAGCAGGGCACGGGGGAGGTGGACGTCCCCCTCGAATTCGGCGGCGTCGTCTTCCGCGTCGGCGCGCACCTCTACAGCGACGAGGACGGCATCCTCGTCGAGCGCTGACCCCGCCCCGCATCTCCCCCTCCCCTCTTTCCGTCTATGTGGCGCTAACCTGCGGTTTTCCCCGAGAAAACCGGCGGTATGCGCCACATAGACGGGAGGGGATGGGGAGGAGGGGAGCGGTGGGGGAGCGGTGGGATCAGGCGATCGCGCGCAGGCCCTCGAGGAGGGGCGTCGTGGGCCGGCCGATGAGCCGGGCGAGCGTGCCGTCCGTGTCGGCGAGGGCACCCGTGCTGATGTTGTGCTGGAGGCCGATGACGAAGCCCACCGTGCCCGCGTCGAGACCCGCCGCCTCGAGAGCGGCCTGGTGCTCCGCGGAGGTGAGGCGCTTGTAGACCACGGGGCGATCGGCGATCTCGGAGACCGCGGCGGCGAGGTCGTCGAAGTTCCAGGCGATATCGCCGGCGAGCTCGTAGACCTTGCCGAGGTGGCCCTCTTCGAGGAGCACGACAGC
>JAATFJ010000145.1 GCA_015655255.1 Actinomycetales bacterium
AGCGTGCTTTCCGACGCGTTCTCCGGCAACCGACTGCCCACCGAGAACACGGTGCGCAGAATCGTCTCCTCCTTCGACGGGGATATGGAGGAGTGGCTCCGCCGACGCAACGCGCTGGACCCGCGCCATGTCGGCGATACGGTCCCGGCCACGCCCTCACAGCAGGAGGGGAAAACGACGACCGGCCTGCTCTCGCGAGCTGTGACCATGCGCACTCTGCTCGTGACGACATCGGTGGCCGTGATCGTCGCTGTCCTCGGTTCGCTCGGCGCCGTGTCCCTCTTGCGCACAGAGGGCGATGCGGTAACGGCCAGCGTCTCCGATCCGACACCGACGTTCCTCGATCCCGTCGATGGCACCGATCCCATGCAGACGATCTGCAAGAAGGACGCGATCCTCGCGGCGCAGACGACTTTCCACGACGATCAGATTCTCGTGGAGATGATGTACTCCAACCAGTGCATGGCGGTGTGGGGGAGAGTGACGCGTGCGGATGGTCAGGCGGCGGGCAACACCTTGACGATGCGCATCTACCCGCGAGACGATCCGGAGAGCGATCGCAGCCAGCAGCGGGAAGACTCCGATCTGCAGTCCTTGTATACAACGCTCCTCGTGGAGCCGGATGTCGATGCACGCGTCTGCGGCGTGGCGACGGTGACAGTGGGCGGGGAAGAATTCGTGCAGCCGGAACCGATCTGCATATAGACAACGACATTGTCTTCTGGGGGGAGAGAACATGACAATGACCGGGGCTGAGGCGGCACCGCCTCAGGATGACCGCGACGCGGACACACCCGCGGACACACCCGCGGACACACCCGCGGGCATCCGAGCGGACAGCGTGATGCTGTTCGCCGCCGATCTTCGCGATCTCCGTTATACGGCAGGCAACCCGACTCTCACCTCGCTCGCCGCCGCGGCGCGGATCTCCAAGAGCGTGCTCTCCGATGCCTTCGTCGGACGGCGGCTCCCCACAGAGAACACCGTGCGTCGACTGAGCGAGACCCTGGGAGGCGACACCGCCGCCTGGCTCGATCGGCGTGACCGCCTCTCCGCGCAGGTTCCCGTGCATCCGGATTCGGTCGTTGCGGTCGTGCGCTCGGTGAGCGCCGAGACATCGCCCCGCACCGCGCGGACCGTTCGTCCTGGTCTGGTCTGGGGCGTTGTCGGCGTTGTCGGCGTTGTCGTCGCCTCCGTCGCGCTCACCTCGGCGGTCTGGGGGACGGTGCTGTCGCTGGAAGCCGGGGGCACCGTCGTCGCCGCGCAGACCGAGCGGAGCGACAGCTCGGCACTGCTCACACTGGGTGGTGCGGATCCATTACGCACCGAGTGCACCAAGGACGCCGTCGTCGGCACGAGTGAACTCCGCTGGGACGGCGAGCTCCTCGTCTCGCTGATCCGATCGGAGCGGTGCGGCGCGATGTGGGGCACGGTGGCGTTCGTCGGCGAGCACAACCCCCTGCGTGTGCTGTCCATGGACATCTATCTGGAGACCGATCCGGGCAGCGGCCAGGTGCGCAGCGGTTCGGCAAAGGAGGCGACCGCGGTGTACACGGAGATGCTCTCCGTGTCGAGCGCCGATGTTGCCGTCTGCGGACGGGTGACCCTTCTCGATGAGGATGGTGTGCGTCAAGAGCTGCCCGATCCCGTCTGCCTGAAGGCCGAGGACCCCGAGGCCGCTTACTGAAGGAACCTGCGTCGTCACCCCTGTCGCACGTGGGTGTGGCCTCGGACCGTCTCATCGATGAACCAGCCTCATGTTCGGAAGCATCCGAACGGAAAATCCGGACGGCGCGGACCCTTCCGGTGCATTGACGGTGGAAAACGCTGCCCATAGCCTTCCCAGGTAGCCGGTTGTCGGGAATGAGGAAGCCCCCATTCCTTGCACGATGGCGGTGATCTTCGGGAGGGGAGATCTCTGTGAGGGGGAGAAGACTCGCCGGATTGCTGCTGTCCGCAGCGTTCGGTCTCGGCGTCGTGGCGGCATCGTCGCCTTCCCCTGCGCCTGCCGCCGCCGCTGTGCTTCCCGCGGCAGCGGACGAGAGCGTGTGCAGCGCAGGAATCAACTCCGCGCCGCCCCGACCTCGGCAGGTGAACCTGGTCTTGGATGACTCGGGGTCGATGTTCAGCGACGGCGCGAACTCCCGTGACCGCTGGTCGAACGCGAAGTACTCGCTGGAGGTCTTCGCCTCGATGCTCGGCACCGATGACACGCTCAATGTGTTCCGGATGAGCGATTTCTCGGCGGACGCCGCCGCGGGGCCGACGGTGACCATGCAGGGCAGCGAGCCTGCGAGTCAACGGGTGGCCAAGATCCACAACATGGAGTTGCAGGGCGGCGGGACACCCTACTCTCCTGTTGCCGCGGCGATGGCCGATCTCGCTGCGAGCACGACGGCTGACCGCTGGCTCGTCATCGTGTCCGACGGGGAGTTCGAGGGACGTTCGGCTGCGGAGGTGGAGGCGGACCTCTCTCGTTTCGTGACGGAGAACAGCTCGGCAGATGCCTCGGCTCAGGTCGCGTTCCTTGCCGTCGGCCCGGATGCGCCGACGATCGCTGATAACCCCGCTGCTGGCATCTTCTCGGCGCAAGCGGCGGAGACGAGCGACCTGCTCGGCACGATGACCTCATTCTCCAACCGCATCTTTGCGCGAAGTCTGCTGGAGCAGACATCCCCGGGCAAGATCGATCCGGACATCGACATGGATCAGCTCCTCGTCTTCGCGCAGGGCCCCTCTGTCACCGTGGGTGGGCTCAGCACCGGGGGCGAGGAGATCGATCCGACGGCGACGATCGAGGTGTCCTGGGTGGACAACCCCGACGTGCTCTTCATCGACAGCACCGTGCCCGCGGTTCCCAATAAGAACCTCAATGGCGTCCTCGCGACCTATGAGGACGTGCCCGCGGGTGCGGGCGTGATCGAGGTGGAGGGCGCGCAGACCATCGATGTCTTCTACACGCCGCGGGTCGCCTTCGGGATTGAGTTGCGTGATGAAAGCGGCGAGCGAGTCGAAGCGGACAAGATCGTCGGGGGCGAATACACCGTCGACTACGGGTTCATGGACCGAAACTGCACGTTCATCGAGTCGGATCTGTTCGGGGACGTCAACTACACCGCGACGGTCACTCAGAACGGTGAGGTCGTGGCAGACGACTTCGCCCCGGGAGACGTCCTCAACCTCGAACGCGGCGACGCGCAACTCGAAGTCGTCGCGAGCTACCTGGATGGGAACACTTCGGAGGCGACGATCGACCTCAAGGTGCTGCGCCCCGCCCAGCCCACCTCGTTCGAGACCGACGGGAAGGACTTCCTCGCGAGCGAACTCGAGGGGTACGCGGCCCCAGCGGACGCGCTCGAACTGCATTACGCGATCGAGAAGGCCGGCACGCGTACGGATTTCGGGGCGGAGGAGTGGGGCTCGTTCACGGCGGATTCGTTCACCGTGACGAGCCCTGTCGACAACATCGACTTCGAGGTGTCGCTGGGTGCGGAACCCGGGCAGGTGTATCTGCTACCCCGTGCCCCGAACGGTGAGCCGCTCGATGCGGCGACGGGGGATATCCCTCTGACCGTGGAAGCGTCGCACGTCTATGACGAACAGCTCAACGAGGCGAGCTTCGACACGACGATCACCATCGAGGACGACTTCTCGCCGTGGGATCGCTTCCTGCACTGGTTCCTCACGATCGGCTGGCTGTGGCTGCTGCTTCTCCTGCTCGTGATCTGGCTCATCGGGTACTTCGTCCGCCCGAGCTTCTCCCGCCGCATCAAGGCTCGACCGACGATCACCTGCAAACCGAAGTCAGGCGGCAAGAGGATGCAGGTGATGGGGAAGTTCGAGAAGAACCGTCTCGGTGCTCTCATCCCATACAAGGCACGCACCGCGACTCTCACCTATGCGCAGCAGGGCTTCACGAAGATGCGCCTCAAGGCCAAGCGCGGAGGCGGCATCGAGATCCAGAACTGGCAGCTGCTCGCCCAGCGCGCCAACCTTCGCATCAACGGCGAAGAGCTCAATAAGGAGACGACCAAGCCACCGCTGCTCCGTCCGGCGACGAGTATTACCGCCATCGGCCGCGAGGTCGTCTACGACATGACCCTGAATTCCTGATTTTTCATACTTCGCATTTCTGTTCGTTTCTCAGAGAGGACCCTTCGATGCCCATCGCACCCACCCTCATCCTCGGCCTAGGAGGCACGGGATCGCAGATCGTCGAGAGAGTCGCGCAGAAGGTGCGCGAGTCGGAGAGCGGTCAATCCGAGCGCATCGCCTTCGTCGTCTTCGACACGGATATCAACGATCTCGGCCGCATCCGACAGGAGAGCCCCGAGATCTACACCGTGCAAACGTCCACGCGTAACACGGTCGGCGAATACCTCGGCATCAATACCAATGCGCGGGACAACTGGTTCCCCGTCAACGAGATGATGAACAGGAAGACGCTCACCGAAGGCGCAGCACAGGTGCGCGCTATCTCGCGCCTCGCCTTCGACACGACCCTCAAGAGCGGGAATCTCACACCGCTGCACCGCGCCATCGACCAGCTCTTCCGCATCGACAAAGACCAGGAGGAGCAGTCCCTCCGGGTGATCATCACGAGCTCACTGGCGGGTGGGACAGGTTCCGGCATCATCCTCTCGGTCGCGATGTATCTCGCGAACTATCTCAAAGCGAAGTTCCCCAAGGCGAAGGCGATCACGCGGGGCTTCTTCGTTCAGCCCGACGTGTTCTACCTCGTCATCCCGGGAACGGAGGAGCAGGCGAACCTGCAGGTGAACGCGTATGCCGCCGTGCGCGAGCTCGATGCCTTCCTCATGAAGGGGGACAACACCCTCGCGCCGCAGTACGACAACCTCGCCTTCCAGTTCCCGCGCATCGGCGCGGACGGCGTGGAGCCGGTCAACGCGATGCCGTACGATTTCTGCTTCCTCTTCGACGCCAAGAGCAAGACCGGCGGAGG
>JAATFJ010000284.1 GCA_015655255.1 Actinomycetales bacterium
AGACGCCGACGAAGCCGCGCCAGGCTAGGCGAGCTCGATGAGGTCCTGGTACTCCTGGCTCCAGATGTCCTCGACGCCGTCCGGCAGGATGAGCACGCGCTCCGGATTGAGCGAGGCGACGGCGCCGGGATCATGCGACACGAGCACGACGGCGCCTTCGTAGTGCGCGAGTGCACCGAGGATCTCCTCGCGCGAGGCGGGGTCGAGGTTGTTGGTCGGTTCGTCGAGGAGCAGCAGGTTCGCGGAGGAGACGACGAGCGTCGCGAGCGACAGCCTGGTCTTCTCCCCGCCGGAGAGGACACCGGCGGGCTTGAGCACGTCGTCCCCGGTGAAGAGGAACGAACCGAGCACCTTGCGAGCCTCGGTCTCATTGAGGTTCGGTGCCGCGGAGATCATGTTCTGCAGAACCGAGCGCTTCACATCGAGGTTCTCGTGCTCCTGCGCGTAGTAGCCGATCTTGAGGCCGTGGCCGGGCTCGAGCTGCCCCGTGTCCGGCTTGTCGACGCCCGCGAGCATGCGCAGCAGAGTCGTCTTGCCCGCACCGTTGAGGCCCAGCACGACGACCTTCGAGCCGCGATCGATCGCGAGGTCGACATCGGTGAAGATCTCCAGCGAACCGTAGGACTTCGACAGACCTGAAGCCATGAGCGGCGTCTTTCCGCACGGCGCCGGCTTCGGGAACCGCAGCTTCGCCACGCGGTCGTCCGCGCGCACGTCCTCGAGGCCGGCGAGCAGCTTCTCCGCGCGGGCGACCATCTGGTGCGCCGCCGCCGCCTTCGTGGCCTTCGCCCCGAAGCGCGCGGCCTGCTGCTGCAGCGCCGTCGCCTTCTTCTCGGCGTTGGCGCGCTCCTTTTTGCGGCGCTCCTCGTCCGCCACCCGCTGACGCAGGTAGTTCTTCCAGTTCATGTTGTAGATGTCGATGACCTGGCGGTTCGCATCGAGATAGAAGACGCGGTTGACGGTCTCCCCCACGAGCTCGACGTCGTGACTGATGACGATGAGCCCGCCGCGGTAGCCCTTGAGGAACTCGCGCAGCCAGACGACACTGTCCGCGTCGAGGTGGTTGGTCGGCTCGTCGAGGATCATCGTGTCCGCGTCGGAGAAGAGGATGCGGGCGAGCTCGATGCGGCGCCGCTGACCGCCCGAAAGCGTCTTGAGCTGCTGATCGAGGATCCTGTCCGGCAGCGAGAGGTTGTGGGAGATGGAGGCGGCCTCTGCCTCGGCCGCATAGCCGCCCTGCGCTTCGAAGCGCTCCATGAGATTCGCGTAGCGGCGCATCGCTTTATCCGCCACGGCGGGATCGGGGGACCCCATCTGCACGGTCGCTTCTGAGATGCCCAGAGCGAGCGTGCCGAGCCCCCTGGCATCGAGGATGCGCGTGCGGGCAAGCATCTCCGGGTCCCCGGTGCGCGGGTCCTGGGGCAAGTAGCCAAGCTCCCCCGAACGCGTCACCGTGCCGTCCGCGGGCGGTTGATCCCCCGCGAGAACCTTCGTGAGCGTCGTCTTGCCCGCGCCGTTGCGCCCGACAAGACCGATCTTGTCGCCGTCCGCGACGCGGAAGGACACGTCTTCCATGAGGAGGCGGGCGCCCACGCGAATCTCAAGATCGTGCACGGCAAGCACAGCGAAGTTCCGTTCGTCGAAGGGGTGAGAGCGGCCGAGGGGCCAGCCTCCCAGTATAGGCGGCGGTCTCGGCCTCCCCGCGCGCACGCCGGCTCTGCCAGATCAGGCAGTCATGCGGGATCAGGCCGAAAGCGGCACCATCCGCCTGATTCAGTGCGATCGCCTGATTCGGCGCGGGCCGCACTCTTATCCGAGTCCGCGTGCGACAAGCGCGTCTCCCAGCTCGTCGGCATGGCGCAGAGTGCGCACGAGCAGCGGCACCACAAGATGCGGACCGATCCGAACGCCACGGGCCGCGCTCGCCTCGCGCAGGCCGCTCGCGAATCCCGCCACCACCGGCACCGCGGCGATCGTGAGGAGGAGCACAAGTGACACGGCATCCGGATCGACGCCGCAACGGCGCAGCGGTCGGAGCGCATGATGGAGGACGTCGAGGAGATCGAGTGTGCGTGTCGTCATCGTCACGAGACCCGCGAGCAGCAGCATCGTGATCATACGGACTGAGTTCGTCCAGGCGGCCAGCGGGGACACGAAGAGGAGAAGGAACGCCGCGAGCACGAGGACGAGGTACCGCAACTGCCAGAGTCCTCGGAGGAACGCGGACAACGGCAGCCCGGATACGACGTAGGCGAGGATGACCGCGACGAGCGCGATGCTCGCGGATTCTGCCCCCTGCACGAAGAACGCGATGACACCCGAGACGACGACGAGCGCGAGCAGTTTCATTCCCGCCCCGAGGCGGTAGCAGAGTCCCTCGCCCGGGCGGTAGAGCGAAATCACGCGGCATCCCGATACTCGGCGACGACGTCGGCGGGCGACCCTGCCCGCGCGACCCGTCCCCGTTCGAAGAGCACGGCCGTATCGCACCGCTCGGCCAGGGCGAGGTCGTGAGTGACGATTACGGTCGGCATCGGCAGCTCCTCGATGAGCAGATCGCCGACGCGGCGCGCATTCGCGAGGTCCAGCAGCGTCGTCGGCTCGTCTGCGACGAGGAGACGCGGACGGGTGACGAGCACGGAGGCACAGGCGAGAAGCTGCTTCTGACCGCCGGACAGCGTATGCACGGGCCGGTCGGCGAGGTCCGCGAGCCCGTACTCCGCGAGCACCTCCGTGACCCGCTCTCGCACGGTCTGCCGAGGGAGCCGCTGCGGACGCAGCGAGAGCGCGAGATCCTCCGCGGGGGTCGGCAAGAGGAGCTGCGCATCAGGAGAGGAGAACACGAACCCCACCCGCCCCCGCGCCGTCGCCGGCTCCTCGCCCTGTACGCGCACGGTTCCCCTGCTCGGACGCACCAGCCCGTTGAGGAGGCGCGCGAAGGTGGATTTTCCGGAGCCGTTCGCGCCGATCACCGCGATCCGGCGCGCGTCGAGCGTGAGCGTGATGTCACGGAGAATCACCTGCCCATCCAGATCCACGCCGACATCGCGGAGAACGATGCCCGCATCCCGCGGGGATTCAGGCATGGACGTCCGCTCCCACGCGGGGCGCGACGCCGAACGCGGGCGGATAGGCACGCCGCAGCGCCACTGTGACGGCAACAACGAGAGCGGCTTTGAGCACATCCCCGGGAAGGAAGACGAGGGCGCTCTGCGCCGTCGGTCCCAGCGCCGTTCCCATCACGAACGCCTGCACGGGTATGCCGAAGAGGTAGATGACGGGAATACCACCGATGAGGACGCCGACGACGATCCGCCAGATCCTCAGCCGACCGCCGCTCCGCGCGATGAGGCCGATGACGATTACCCCGGCCACCCAGCCGAGCATGTACCCGGCCGTCGGCCCGACGAAGGCGCCGATTCCGCCGCGCCCTCCGGCGAGCACCGGTAGCCCGACGGCGGCGAGGGC
>JAATFJ010000311.1 GCA_015655255.1 Actinomycetales bacterium
CAGCCTGACTTCCCCCACAGGCGTCTCCCTCGGTGATGACAAGAACGCCACGGTCACGGTACGCGCGGAGTGGGAGGGCATCGGTCTCGGCATCCTCGGCACACTCATCGCGCTGCTGCTCATCGTGGGAATCGTGCGCACGGTGCTACGTCGGCGGCGGGAGAAGCGGGGCGGCGGGGCGGCGAAGGGCGGCCCACCGATGGCTCCTGCCACCGACGGAGAGCCGGATGAATAAGCTCGGGCGCGCGAGCGCGATCATCGGAGCCGGAACCCTCGTCTCCCGGATCACGGGCCTCCTCCGCACGATCGTGCTCGTGGGGGTCATCGGCTCGGTGGGACGCGTTCCGGATGCGTTCACGGTCGCCAATCAGCTTCCCAACAACGTCTTCCAGCTCATCTCGGTGGGCGTGCTCACCGCCGTCATCGTCCCGCAGATAGTGAAGTCGACGGCGCACGCCGACGGCGGGGATGCGTTCATCTCCAAGCTCTTCACACTGGGGACGGTCGTCCTCATCGTCGCTGCGGGGATCGCCACGGTCGCGGCGCCGTGGCTCGTACGGATCACGGTGAACAATTTCACCGATGCCCAGATGGCGCTGGCCACGGCGTTCGCGTATTGGTGTCTCCCGCAGATCCTCTTCTACGGCCTCTACTCACTGCTCGGCGAAGCGCTCAATGCGCGCGGCATCTATGGTCCGTTCACGTGGGCGCCCGTCATCAACAACCTCGTCTCCATCGCCGGGTTCCTCCTCCTCGGATACACCTTCGTCGGTGACCGCAGCGATGTCACCCAGTGGGGGCCGGACTCGATCGCCGCCCTCGGGGGGACGGCGACGCTGGGGATCGTCATCCAGGCGCTCGTGCTGCTGGTGTTCTGGCGGCGCACGGGGCTGTCGCTCCGACCGGACTTCCGCTGGCGCGGCGTCGGCCTGGGCAACGTCGGGCGTCTCGCCGGTTGGACGATGGTCATGGCCGTCGTCAGCCTCGCGGCCGGACTCGTGCAGAGCAACATCGTCAGCGCGGCGTCCGGCGACGGCGCTTCCACAACGGTCATGGCGAATGCCTGGCTCATCTTCATGCTGCCGTACTCCGTCATCGTGCTCTCCATCGGCACCCCGTACTTCACGCGGCTCAGCGCGCACGCGGCGGAGGGAGCGGATGAGGAGGTGCGCGCCGACATCGCGCGCAGCATCCGTTTCCTCGGCTTCTTCATCTGCGCGGCGATCGCGGCCGTCGCCGCCGCGGCAATCCCGGCCTCTCGCATCTTCGTGACCGGCACGGGCGCCACCGCGGAGGCGCTGCAGGCCTCGGCGACGGCGAATGCGGAGGCCGCCGCTCTCGTCCTGCTGTGTTATCTCGTGAGCCTGCTTCCACTCACGGTGCTGTTCATTGTGCAGCGCACCTTCTACGCCTATGACGACACGAGGACCCCGTTCTGGTTCACGATGCTGCAGTGCACGCTCACCGTCATCACGGCGCTCACCGCGCAGGGACTCCTCAGCGCCGGGGTTCTTCCCCTGTCTATGCTCGCCGCCGCCATCGCCCTCGGCCAGTCGATTGCGAGAACGACACAGGCCATCATCGCGACGATCCTCCTGCATCGCCGACTCGGCGGGATCAAGACAGCGACGTGGACGACGGCGCTGGGTCGCTTCGTGATCGCCGCCGTGCCCGCGGGATTCGCGGGGTGGGGCGTCTTCCTCCTCCTCGGTGGGAGCGGTAGCTGGATGCTCACGAGCCAGCTGCTCGGAGCCGTGGGGACGGCGATCATCGGCGCCGCGACGGTCGTCGTCTACCTCATCGTGCTCGTGCTCCTGCGTGCGACCGAACTGCACGTCCTCCGTGGCCTGTTCGCCAAGCTCCTCCGCCGGTAGTCTCGCGCTGGTCCCATCCCCGCGCCGGTCTCGCACTCTTCCTCCTCCTCACCCCGCCCTCCTCGCCCCCTCGGCGAGCCACCCACATCGCACCCAGCCGCCCACGTATTCACGCAGTTAGGTGGGTGGCTCGGTAGGACATGGGTGGATGGATGCCGTCGCGTTCTCAACTGAACACCGACGCGTCCCGCCCGCCCTTCGCACTCAGCCGTCACCTCCCCCGCCCGGCGGACGCACGCGACGGCGTAATGGCGCAGGATGGGGGCATGAGCACAGCGCCGCGGCGGATCGATAGCGCGCCCTTCGACCTGCGCGCGCACCTCCCTCACTGGGCGGCACGTCTCATCGGGCTCCCCGGCAGCCTCTCCTTCGAGAAGTTCCGCAGCATCGTGACCGCTGCGAGCGCTCAGCAAGACGAGCTTCGCGGATGGTTTGCTCATGATCTGCATGCGACCGTCACTGGAATCCGCGATGCATCCCACCCGCCCACACCCACCACCTCGCCCATCGCGCACCCCACCCCTGCCCGCGCACAAGCCCCCGCGCGCCGCGCTGCGCGCACCGCGCCAAATATCCCCGCCTCCCCTGCCCGCACCCTCGCGCTCATCGCGGAAGCCGCGCGACGCGCCCTGGGCCACACGCCGTATGACGAGCAGTTGCTCGCCGCCTGCGCGCTGCATGCCGGTTTCGCCGTTGAGCTGGATACCGGCGAGGGGAAGACGCTCGCCGGTGCCCTCACTGCCGCCTGGCACGCGCTCGACGGACGGCACGTACACGTTCTGTCCGTCAATGACTACCTCGCCCGGCGCGATGCAGAGTGGATGGCGCCCTTCTTCGCCCTCCTCGGCGTCGACGTCGCCTGGATCGAACAGTCATCGACGGCCAAGGAGCGCCGCACCGCCTACCGCGCGGCGGTCGTGTACGCGCCCGTGAGCGAAGTGGGTTATGACCTGCTGCGCGACCGCCTGACCTTCATAGCGGAGGAACGCGTCGATCCCGTATGCGACGTTGCGATTGTCGATGAAGCGGATGCGGTGATGATCGATGAGGCGATGACTCCGCTTGTCCTTGCGGGTTCCTCACCGGATGCCGCCGATGATGTCACCACGGCCCAGGCTCTCATCCACGCGCTGCGTCCCGGCGCGCACTTCACGGTCGACGACGATGCGGCCACCCTCTCTCTCACCGACGACGGCTACGATCTGCTCGAAGCGGAGCTCGGCGGTGTCAACCTCTTCGATGCGGAGCACGCGTCCACGCTCACCCAGATCAATCTCGCCCTGCACGCCCGGGAACTCGTCCACCGCGACGTCGACTATCTCGTCACCGAGAACCGGATCCAGCTCATCAACGCCGATCGCGGACGAATCGCCCATTCCCAGCGCTGGCCCGACGGCCTGCACGCCGCCGTCGAGGCGAAGGAAAGACTCGAGATCACGCCGCCCGGCGTTATCCTCGACAGCCTCACTGTGCAGGATCTGCTGCTCCGCTACGCCACTCTTTCGGGGATGAGCGGCACGATCCTCCCCGTCGCGGAAGAACTCGCCGAGTTCTTCTCGCTGCCCGCGGGGCGCATCGAGCGCCATCGGCAGAGCATCCGCATCGATCATCCATTGCGCGTCCTCGACGATCCGTCCGCACGCTCGGCGGCGGTCCTTGAGGAGGTGCTCCGACGGCATGCGACGGGCCAGCCCGTGCTTATCGGTACGCAGAGCGTCGCGGAGTCGGAGGAACTTGCCAGGCTCCTTCCC
>JAATFJ010000110.1 GCA_015655255.1 Actinomycetales bacterium
CGCGAGCGCCATGCCGACGGTCATGAGGCTGAGCCCGATGGGAAGGGCGCGCCCGCCCGTCGCCGTGTCGATGCGGGCGACGAAGGGCTGGACGAGCGCTCCGGAGCCCAGCGTGAGGATGGTGAGGATCGTCGCGTAGAGCGTCGTGAAGTCGCCCAGCTGGGGTGCGGCGATGGCGGGCATGATCGCATAGGCCACCCCCGCGGCGCCGAACACCCAGGGGGCGGCGGGAACGACGATCCGGCGGAATCGGCGATGCCCCGCCGACGGCACACGCAGATCGCGCCACCAGGCACCCGTGGAGCGCCGATCGGCGCCCAGGGTCTCCGGCGTGCGCGAGAAGGGCACGAGGGCGAGGAGACAGAGGGCGATGTGCAGGATGTAGGGGAACTGTGCGGGCGCGGGAGCCCACTGCGCGAGCATCCCCGTGACGGCGGCGCCCATCGCGAATCCGAGCGTCAGGGTCAGGGAGGGGCGACGCACCCCCGCACCGATGATGGGATGCGGGTCGAAGGGCGGCACCGAGAGCTCCTTGAGCCAGCTCGCCCCCACCGACATCGCGACGCCCGTACCGATCCCCGCGAAGGCGCGCCCCGCGCACAGGAGCAGGAAGGAGTGCAGCCCGAAGGACAGCAGCGCACTGCCGATGACCGCGCAGACGACGCCCGCGAGCAGTACGGGCTTGCGCCCGTGATGATCCGAGATCGCGGCGGCGACGAGCAGTCCGGGGATGAGCCCGACGACGTACATCCCCAAGAGGAGGTTCGCCTGCCAGGAGGAATAGTGTCCGAGATCCTCATAGAGGTGCAGGAGCGGGGTGAACTGGTTGCCTCCCCAGGCGAGCAGGAAGACGAGGGGCGCGCCGAGCACCCAGGGGCCGTGCGTGCGCATCAGCGGTCCGCGGGGAAGCGTTCGGAGGCGAGGTGTCGCTCCAGTGCGGCATCGAAACCCTGTGTGTCCCCGGCCTCGACGAGCCGGAGGAGTTCTTCGTGCTCGGCGCGGAACGCGGCGAGCGAGACGGTCCCCGTGAGGGAGGCCGAATATGTCAGCCGCGCGAACCGTGGTCCCAGCAGCGCGAGCATCTCCGCGATGACGCCGTTGCCGCCGCTCGCGATCGTGCGCAGGTGGAAGGCCACGTCCTGGGCGGCGAAGGAGAGGATGTCCTCCGATTCCAGCGCCGTCTGCTGAACGGCGAGGATGTCGCACAGATCGTGCGCGAGGGCCGTCATCGCCTCCTCGTCCCCCGCGATGGCGGCGAGAGCGCCGTGCTCCCAGTCCCGGCGGATCGAGAGAAGGTCGCGGCGCTCAGCGACCGTCACTGGTGTGACGATGGCTCCCTTCTTCGGGAGCAGGCGGACGAGCCCCCAGCCCTGCAGGCGCAGCATCGCCTCCCGCGCCGGAGTCCTGCTCGCGGAGAGCTCTTCGGCGAGCGCGACCTCGGTGAGGAGGTCACCGGCTTCGTAACGTGCCTCGACGATGCCCTTCGCCGTCTGTGCGGCGATGCGTTCGGCGAGAGAGGGCGGAGTGTCCTGTTCCCAGGGGAGGAGGATGCGGTCGGTCACTCGCTTCACTCTACTCTCATGCATCCATTGATGCATGCATCACTGCGCCGCGTCGGGGAACCGTCAGAGGCAGAGCGTGACCCGCATGGATTCCGCAGGGATGGCAGCGCGAGGCCTCCGCAGCGGTGTCTGATCGAGAACGGCGCCCCGGACGGACGCCCGGCCCCGGCCGCATTCTCGAACGGAGTTCCCGTGCTCGATCTGCTCTTCCTCCTCGGCATCATCGCCCTCTTCGCGATCGTCGGGCTGGCCGCGAAGGCGGTGGAACGCCTGTGATCGTCTTCGACGTCCTCGCCGCGGTGCTCGGCATCGCCGCGCTCGGTTACCTCCTCGTGAAGCTCGTGAGGCCGGAGAAGCGATGATGAACATCCTCTTCGGCGCGCTGAGCCTTCTCGCCGTCCTCGTTGTCCTCGCCCTCGCGTACCGTCCCCTCGGCGACTACATGGCCCATGCCTATACCTCCCCGCGCGATCTACGGGTCGAGCGGGGCCTCTACCGCCTCATCGGCGTGGACCCGAAGGCCTCCCAGACGTGGCAGTCCTATCTGCGCGCGGTGCTGCTGTTCTCCATCACCGGTGTCGTCCTCGTCTACCTCCTGCAGCGCACTCAGCAGTGGCTGCCGTTCTCCCTCGGCCTGGACGCCCCCGGGGAGGCGCTGTCGTTCAACACGGCGGTCTCCTTCGTCACCAATACGGACTGGCAGTGCTACTCCCCCGAGGCGACGCTCGGCTACACCGTGCAGTTCGCCGTCCTCACCGTGCAGAACTTCATCTCCGCGGCGACGGGCATGGCCGTGGCCATCGCCCTCGTGCGCGGTTTCGCGCTGCGCCGCTCCGGCACGATCGGCAACTTCTGGGTGGACCTCACGCGCGGCACGCTGCGCATCCTTCTGCCCCTCTCCGTCGTCGCAGCGTTCGTCCTCCTCTCGGGCGGCATCATCCAGAACCTCGCCGGATTCACCGAGATCACCACCGTCGCGGGCGGCACGCAGCAGCTTCCCGGCGGGCCCGTCGCCTCACAGGAGGCCATCAAGCTCCTCGGCACCAACGGCGGCGGCTTCTTCAACGCGAACTCCGCGCACCCCTTCGAGAACCCCTCCGGATGGACGAACCTCGCCGAGATCGTCCTCCTCCTGCTCATCCCCTTCTCCCTCCCCCGCACCTTCGGGAGGATCGTCGGAGACACCCGCCAGGGCTCCGCGATCCTGGCCGTCATGGGGGTGCTCTTCCTCCTCTCCGTCATCGCCTTCACGGCGCTGGAGCTCGCCGGGGACGGGACGGCGCCGCAGCTCGCGGGCGGGGCGATGGAGGGCAAGGAGGTGCGCTTCGGCATCATCGGCTCGACGCTGTTCGGCGCGGCGAGCACGCTCACCTCGACAGGTGCCGTCAACGCGATGCTCGATTCCTCGACCGCGCTCGGGGGCCTCGTTCCGATGATCAACATGATGCTGGGCAAGGTCGCCCCCGGCGGAGTCGGCTCCGGACTCTACGGCATCCTCCTCATCGCGATCATCGCCGTCTTCCTCGCCGGGCTCCTCGTGGGCCGCACGCCGGAGTACCTGGGCAAGAAGATTCGTCCCCGCGAGATCACCCTCGCGAGCCTGTACATCCTCGTCACCCCCGCGCTCGTCCTCGCGGGGACAGCGCTGAGCTTCGCGATTCCCGGTGTGCGAGACGACGTCACGGAGACCTCGATCGCCAACCCCGGCGTACACGGATTCTCAGAGGTGCTCTACGCCTTCGCCTCGGCGGCGAACAACAATGGTTCCGCCTTCGCGGGGCTCACGGCGAATACCCCGTGGCTCAACACGGCTCTCGGCATCGTCATGCTCCTGGGACGCTTCCTGCCCATCGTGCTTGTCCTCGCCCTCGCCGGTTCCTTCGCCGCGCAGGACACCGTCCCCGCCACCGCGGGCACGCTACCCACACACCGGCCGATGTTTCTCGGCCTCCTCCTCGGCACGATCCTCGTCGTCGCCGCCCTCACCTACTTCCCGGTCCTCACCCTGGGCCCCCTCGCGGAAGGTCTCGCCTGATATGTCCACGTTCACCGATACCCGCGACGCGCAGACCACGCCACGGAAGAAGACCTCGAGTCTTAGCGCCGCGCAACTGCGAGCGGCCCTCCCCACGGCCCTCCGCACGCTCGACCCACGGCAGCAGTGGCACAACCCCGTCATGCTCCTCGTCTGGGTGGGGGCGGCACTCACCACGGCCCTCGCCGTCGCAGAGCCCTTCCTCGGGGGCCCCGCCGACTCCGGCGGCACGTCCGTGCCCGCGCCCTTCACCGCGATCATCGCCGCCTGGCTGTGGCTCACGGTGCTCTTCGCGAACCTCGCGGAGGCTGTCGCGGAGGGGCGCGGCAAGGCGCAGGCGGACACCCTGCGGAAAACCCGCACCAGCACGAGTGCACGCCGCGTTCTCGGTTACGACGCCGCGATCGACCCCACGGCCGAGCGCGCGCGCACCGAGGAGGTTTCCTCGGCGGAGCTCCGGCTCGGCGACGTCGTCACTGTCTCCGCGGGGGAGCTCATCCCCGGCGACGGGGACATCGTCTGGGGCATTGCAAGCGTCGACGAATCCGCGATCACCGGGGAGTCCGCCCCCGTCATCCGCGAATCTGGCGGAGACCGCTCCGCCGTCACGGGCGGCACCCGTGTGCTCTCCGACCGCGTCGTCGTGCAGATCACCTCGAAGCCCGGCGAGACCTTCGTGGACCGCATGATCGCGCTCGTCGAAGGCGCGGCACGGCAAAAGACCCCCAACGAGATTGCGCTCGGCATCCTTCTCACGAGTCTGTCGATCATCTTCGTGCTGGTCACCCTCGTGCTCAACCCACTCGCGTCCTACGCGGCCAGCCCCATGAGCATTCCCGAGCTCGTCGCCCTCCTCGTCTGCCTCATCCCCACGACCATCGGCGCGCTCCTCAGCGCCATCGGCATCGCGGGCATGGACCGTCTCGTGCAGCGCAACGTGCTTGCGATGTCCGGACGCGCGGTCGAGGCCGCAGGGGACGTGACGACCCTGCTCCTCGACAAGACCGGGACGATCACCTACGGCAACCGTCGCGCCGCCGCCTTCGTCCCTCAGGAAGGCGTCCCCGCCGAAGACCTCATTCGCGCGGCGGCCCGCTCCTCCCTCGCCGATCCCACTCCCGAAGGCACCTCGATCGTCGAGCTCGCCACGGGGCTCGGCGTGCACGTCGGCCCGCGGCGGGAGGGTGTCGCCGTGCCCTTTACCGCGCAGACGCGCATGTCGGGTCTCGATCTCCCGGACGGCACGCAGATCAGGAAGGGAGCGGTCTCTGCAGTGATCGCCTGGCTCGGTGTCGAGGGCACGCCCGCCGTCGACGCCCTCGGCGATGCGACGGAGGCCATCGCCGCTTCCGGAGGCACGCCGCTCGTCGTCGCCGCCAAGGACCCGGGAGGCGCGGGATGTGTCCTCGGCGTCGTGCACCTCAAGGACGTCGTCAAGGAAGGGCTCACCGGACGCTTCGCCGAGCTGCGCGCCATGGGCATCCGAACCGTCATGATCACGGGGGACAACCCGCTCACCGCGGCGGCCATCGCGAA
>JAATFJ010000170.1 GCA_015655255.1 Actinomycetales bacterium
CTTCTTGTCCTGGCGCGAATAGGGGAAGTACGGGGCGACGATGGTGATGCGCTTGGCGGAAGCGCGCTTGGCGGCGTCGATCATGATGAGCGTCTCCATGAGCCACTCGTTGACCGGTTCTCCGAACGTCTGCACGATGAAGAGGTCGCAGCCGCGGATGGAGACCTCGTAGCGCGCGTAGATCTCGCCGGAGGCGAAGGTGCGGTGCTCCACGGGGGCGATCTGAGTGCCGAGTGCTTCTGCGACGGCAGCGGTCAGCGCGGGGTGAGAACGCCCTCCGGCGACGACGAGCCGTTTCTTGGTCTTCGCAACAAGACCCGGCGCAACACCGTTGTCCCGATCGAGTTCAACGGTCTTCTGCTTGCGCGCCATTCCCAGCCTTCTCTGCTGATCGTGCACGGGACGCCGCCTCGGCCGCTCCCGTACCTGCTCTGTTCTTCTCGACCCACCCCTCGATGTTGCGTTGAGGGGCGACACTCAGGGCCAGGGCGCCAGCAGGCACATCCTTGCGGACCACTGCTCCCGCTCCGGTCTTCGCTCCATCTCCGATCCTAACGGGCGCGACGAAGACATTATGCGAGCCCGCGTGCACCTCGTCTCCGATCACGGTGCGATGCTTGGCGACATCGTCGTAGTTCGCCGTGATCGCACCGGCGCCGAGGTTCACCCGCTCGCCGATCGTCGTGTCCCCGATGTAGGACAGATGGGGAACCTTGCTTCCGGCGCCGATCCGCGAGTTCTTGACCTCGACGAAGGTGCCGATCTTGCCCCCCTCGGCGAGCTCCGCGCCGGGGCGGAGGTAGGAGAAGGGGCCGACGGTCGCGCCCGCGCCGATGACCGCGAGGGTGGCGTCAGAGCGACGCACGATGGCATTCTCGCCGATCTCGCAGTCCACGAGGGTCGTGTCGGGGCCGACGATGGCTCCCGCGGAGATCTTCGTCGCACGGAGGATCTGCGTGTTCGGGAGGAGGGTGACATCGGGCGCGAGAACCGCGTCGTCGTCGATCCAGGTCGTCTCCGGGTCGACCACTGTCACGCCCTCGCGCTGCCAGTGCCGCACGATGCGGTCGCGGAGCACGCGACCGGCGGCAGCGAGCTGGATACGGTCATTGATGCCGAAGGTCGTCGTGGCGTCCTCGGCGAGCTCCGCGGTGACGGGCTGCTCCTCCGCCCGCAGCAGGCCGATGACGTCGGTGAGATACATCTCTCCCTGCGAGTTGTCGGTGCCTACTCGGGGAAGCTGCGTGCGCAGAGCAGCGGCGCGGAACACGTAGACGCCCGCATTGATCTCGGTGACGGCGGCTTCCTCGTCCGTCGCCTCCTTCTGCTCGACAATGCGGTCCACGCCTCCGTCGGCGCCGCGGATGATCCGCCCATAGCCGCTCGGGTCGTCGAGACGGGCGCTGAGCAGGGTCGCGGCCGCCGCACTCCGCCGGTGCGCGGCAAGCAGCGCGGCGAGGGTCTTCTCCTCGAGAAGGGGGACGTCGCCGGAGAGGACGAGAACGTCGCCGGAGAACTCCGCGGGCAGCGCGTCCACGGCAAGCTGCACAGCACGACCGGTACCCGGGATATCGTCTTGATCAACGATGACGGCGTCGGGGTATTCCGCGGCGAGCGTCTCCGCGATGCGGTCGCGCTCGTGGCGGACGACGACCTCGATGCGCGCGGCGTCGAGGAACTGAGCAGTGCGGAGCACGTGGCCGAGGAGGGACCGTCCGCCGAGCGGGTGGAGCACCTTGGGGAGCTGCGACTTCATGCGCGTCCCCTGGCCGGCGGCAAGGATGACGATGGCAAGAGTGTTCTCGGTCATGCTCCGCCGCCAGGACTCGAACCTAGACCTCACAGCTCCAAAGGCTGTCGTGCTGCCATTACACCACGGCGGACCGGCCCGGAGGCCGCCTCCCAAGTCTGCCACGCCTCGCCCCGCCCGTGCGCCCGCCTCTCCCCTTCGTTCCCTCCGTCTCCCCACGGTTATTTGCCGCGGGGGGGTCGCCTCCGGGCTGCGTGAGACGACAACGGGAGCCACATGACTGGGCGGGCGGGCGCGGGCGGACGAGAGGGCGGGCGGGCGGGATAATGGGGGGATGAGTATGGGGAGCGATGAGGTCGACCGGATCGTCGGCGCCTGGAACGAACAGCGGCCCGATCTCGATTTCTCGCCCCTGGCCGTGCTCTCGCGCATGGACCGCCTCTCCAAGCACCTCGACCGTGCGCGGCGGGACGTCTTCCGCCGCAGCGATCTGGAGGCCTGGGAGTGGGACGTGCTCGCCGCGCTCCGCCGCGCGGGCGCGCCGTACCGCCTCTCCCCCAAGCAACTGCTGCAGCAGACGCTCGTCTCCAGCGGCACCATGACCAACCGCATCGACCGGCTCGTCGCACGCTCGCTCGTGCGCCGCGAGGCGGATCCCGGCGACAGGCGGAGCATCCTCGTCATCCTCACCGACGAGGGCCGCATCCGCGCGGACGCCGCGATCACGCGCCTCGTCGACGTGGAGGCAGAGCTCCTCCAGTCCCTCACGCGCTCCGACCGCGAACGCCTCGCCACGCTGCTCCGCAAGCTGAGCCTGAGCTTCGACCGCTAGATGGGCATGCCCTCACCGCTCCCCGTGCGCGACGGCGTGGGGGCCACGCGGCTCCGCATCCCGCGCACGGGCACATGGGCGACCGTCGCCGATTACATGGTGGAGCGCTTCTCGCACCTCGACCCCGAGCGCCTGCGCGCCCGCTTCCCCCGCGGAGAGATCGTCGACGCCGACGCCGCACCGCTCGGACTGGACACCCCGCTGGGGGCCATCGACTTCGTCTGGTACTACCGCGAGCCGCCCGTGGAGATCGATATCCCGTTCCGCGAGGAGATCCTGCACATCGACGACGACCTCGTCGTCATCGACAAGCCGCACTTCCTCCCCACGACGCCCGCGGGGAAATACGTGCAGAACACCGCCCTCGTGCGGCTCCGCAACCGGCTCGGCAACCCCGATCTCGTCCCCATCCACCGCCTCGACCGGGCCACGGCGGGCGTGCTCATGTTCTCCGCACGTCCCCAGACACGCGGCGCCTACCAACTGCTTTTCCAGAACCGGGAGATCGAGAAGGTCTACGAGGCGGTGTCGGCACGTCCGGAGGGGTGGACGCCGGACGACCTCCCCCCGATCCTCCGGATGCACATCGAGAAGTTCCGCGGCCAGGTCTGCGTGCAGGTGCATCCCGAACGCGACCCCAACTCGGAGACGCGCATTGCGCTGCGGCACGCGGATGCGGACACGGTGCACACGCGCTTGTATCCGCACACGGGGAAGATGCACCAGCTGCGCGTGCACCTCGCCTCGGTGGGACTGGGGATCCTGCACGACCCGCTCTATCCCGAGCTCCTCCCGGAGACCCCCGACGACCACGACCGTCCACTGCAGCTCCTCGCGAGCGAGGTGCGCTTCGTCGATCCGCTGAGCGGGGAGCCGCGGGTGTTCCGCACCGAACGCACACTGCGCTACGCCCCGGTGCGCTGAAGAACGACGTCCGGTGCGGGCGCGACCCGAGGGCCGCACCCGCACAACTGCTCAGCTGCCGTTGGACATGAGGTTGGCAAGCCCTCCGTCGATGCTGATCGAGGCGGCGTTAATGTAGGACGCCTCCTCGGTCATGAGGAAGGCGACAACGGCACCGACCTCGGCGGGCTGGCCGAGGCGCTTCGACGGCACGACACCGGCCAGCTGCGCGAGCGCCTCGTCCGTGTGCCCGCCGGACTGCTGTTCGGCGAGTGTACGGAGCATGCGCGTCTCCATGAATCCCGGGTGGATGGCGTTGACGCGGATGCCGAAGGCGGCCAGGTCGCCCGCAGCCTCCCGCGTAAGACCCAGCACCGCGTGCTTCGAGGCGGTGTAGGCGACGCCGTTCTGCGCGCCCTTGAGCCCGCCGACGGAGCTGGAGTTCACGATCGCGCCGGAGCCATGCTCCTTCATGACGCGACTCACGTGCTTGAGGCCAAGGAACGTGCCGACGACGTTGACCTGCTGCACCTTGAGGAAGTCCGCGACGGCGTAGTCCCAGATCGGGCCGCTCGCGCCCTCGATGCCCGCGTTGTTGTGGAACGCGTCGATGCGCCCGAAGCGCTCGACTGCCGCGGCGACGTAGCGCTCGACGTGCTCCTCGTTCGTGACGTCGGCGGTGACCGTCTCGACCTCGGTGATCGCGCGCAGCTCCTCGGCACGCGCCGCGAGCGCCTCGCCGTTGAAGTCCACGAGCACGACCTTTGCGCCGAGCCTCGCCATCGCCGTCGAGGAGGCGAAACCGAGATCACCCGCCGCTCCCGTGACGATGGCGACCTTACCTTCCAGTGAGAACATCGCGTTCTCTCCCTTCTTTTCTGTGTGGTGCTGTCTGCTCAGGACCGCGCGAGCGCGCGGAGCAGGGGCAGATAGACGTTCTCGACGAACCGCGCGATATCGGCACGGCTGATGTCCTTCTCGCGGGCGACGACTGTGTCGATGACGAAGGACTGCGGAAGGCGCAGGATCTCTTCGGGGACGGATGCTGCGGAATAGTGTGCGAGGGTGACGCAGAGCGCGTCGCGGCGACGTGGCCACAGCACGCGCTCGTAGGTGCCCCTGCTCGCCGCATGCGCCGTGATGCCGCGGATGAGCCCGCTCGCCTGCGCATCCGTAGCGCCGTCGCGGTAGACCCAGCTCGCCACGGCGCGGGCGATGTCGACGGCCGGGTCGCCGGTGAGCTCGTGCACGTCCTCGGCGCCATAGGACTCGATGGCCGCGGCGAGGAAGGCATCGCGGTTCGCCCAGCGGCGGTAGACGGCCGATTTGCTCGTGTGGCAGCGCCGGACGATGTCGTCGATGCGGAACTGCGTGGGGCCGGAGGCCGCTAGTTCCGCCCGTGCGGCGGCGAGAAGCCGACCGGTGAGATCGCCGTCCAGGGATCTCGACTTCGTGCCCCTATCAGAAACGGTACTCACGAGTACCATGCTACTGCTCCGATCCCTCTCTCGGGAGGGAAACGTGCTCCCCTCCTCGCATCGATAGCGGTCGGCGACTACGGTGGCGGTATGAACGCAGCGACAACGGGGCGCCTGCCTGTGGTCGCGGTGACGGGGTTCCTCGGCGCAGGGAAGACGAGTCTGCTCAATCATCTGCTGCGGCGGCCCGGAGCACGGCTCGGCGTCGTCGTCAACGATTTCGGCGCGCTCAATGTGGACGCGGCGCTCGTGACGGGTCAGGTGGACGCGGCCGCCATTTCCGGCGGGTGCCTCTGCTGCCTGCCTGATGCGGGCGGCCTCGACGATGCCCTGGAACGCCTCGTCGACCCCCGGCTGCGCCTCGATGCCGTGCTCGTGGAGGCGAGCGGGATCGCCGAACCGCTCGCGCTCGCGCGACTCATCCGGTACAGCGGCGTGGATCGTGTGCGCCCGGGCGGGATCGTGGAGGTCGTCGACGCCGTCGAGCACTTCCGCACGGTGGACGTGCTCCCCGAGCCGCCCGCGCGCTACGCGGCGGCAACGCTCGTCGTCATCGGCAAGGCCGATCTCCTGCCTCCCGAGGAACGCGATGCCGTCGTCGCACGCATCCGAGCACGCGTAGCCGCGCAGAATCCGCGCGTCACCGTCGTCGTCGCCAAGGGCGGGGCGATCGATCCCGCGCTCGTCTTCGACGCCGCGGGAGAGGAGGATCCACCGGATCAGCTGCCGATCGGGGCGCTGCTGCGAGAAGGTCATCACGGTCACGGGGATCATGCGCATGCGGCGTCCGTCTCCGTTCCTCTCCCCCGCCCCGTGTCCCCCCGCACGCTGCTCGCACTCTTCGAGGATCCGCCGGTGGGCGCCTACCGAATGAAGGGACGCGTGCGCGTGCAGGAAGCGCGCGGCGCACGCGGCTACGCCGTCCACCTCACGGGGCGGATGATCCACGTCTCCCCGCTCCCCGAGCCGCCGGTCCGGGGCGAGCTCGTCGCGATCGGCCCGGAGCTGGATACGTCCGCGGCGCAGCGCCGCCTCGACGCCGTCGCGGGCTCCGATCCGGGAGGGCCGGAGGCCGCGGGGCTACGGCTGCTGCACCGCTATCGTCGGCTGAGCGACTGAGCCGGACCCGTGCCGCACGCGGACGAGGTGCGTGAGCACCGTGAGGTGCGGGAACTCGATGAGCATGCCCAGCACGATGGCCGAGGAGACGAGGGGCTGGCCCGGCAGCGCGATCGTCGTGACCGCGAGCATGAGCGGAGCATTCCGCGCGGACGTCGTCATCGCGAGGAGCGCATGCTGCGGCGCGTCCAGGCGGAACAGCCGCGTGATCCCCTCGCCGATGAGGTACAGGGCAACGAAGAAGAGGAAGACGACGAGCAGCGCCCACCAGAACGAGGCGGCATTGTCGAGGATCGTCTCGACGTTGACGGCGAAGATCGCGATGATGACGGCCGCAATGAGGAACGGCACGAGTCCGTCGATGTGGCCGAGGGTCCGCGTCCGTGCGGGGCGCGGGAGGAGGGTGAGCAGGGCGCGCAGCCCCAGGCCGATGCCCGCGGGGGCGACGAACCAGAGGAGCAGGGTGGACAGGGCCGCGGGCGCGGTGACCTGCGCACCGCCGAACCAGGAGAGCCAGAGCGGGTAGAGGAGGAGCTGCAGGCTCATCTGCACGGGGATGAGCGCCGCCCCCGTCGTCGTGTCGCCGCCGGCGACGCGCGTGAATCCAAGGAACCAATCGGTGCACGGGGCGAGGCAGTAGATGAGGACGCCGAGGCGCAGCGCCTCGTGCGGGAGGAAGGCCGTGAGGGCAAGCGCGACGAGGGGGACGAGGAAGAAGTTGGTCCCGACCGCGATGAGCACCATACGGCCCCGTCCGCGTAGATCGCGCGCCCCGTCGAGCCGCAGCGTGAAGAAGACCGCACCGACGAGGAGGAGGACGAGCGGGTCGATCGCCGTGGCGATGCTCTCGGTGGCGCCGGGGATCGCGAGGCCGATGGCGCTGCCGCCGAGGATCGCGCCGAGGAAGAGAACGCTGTTCCCGCGCGCGCTCAGCATGCGCACTCCACCCCGCAGCAAGAGAGGTCGTCACTGAGCATGCCCGCCTCACGCCAGGCCTCCAGCGCGCCCGTGTCCTTGCCCGCACGTTCTCCGATGCGACCGGCGATATGGGCGAATCGCTGCCGGAACTTGTAGACGAAGCAGAACTTGAGCCCGCCATGGCGGACGGCGGGACCGGTGAGGTAGAGGCCGGGGGTCGTGGTGGACTGATCGTCATCGTCGAGTTCGGGCCAGCCGTCCGGCCGCTCGGCGAAGAGATCTGCGACGGGGCCGAGGCCAGATCCGAAGCCCGTGGCCGCGAGGGGTGCCCGGGGCGTGCGGAGGCTGCGACCGTCGCCGAGGCGGACCTGGAAGCCACCCTCATCCTTCTTCACACCGACGGCCCGCACCGATTCGAGGCGCAGGCGTCCGGTCGTGAGCGCCTCCGCAAGACGCATGCGCGTGCGCGGCGCGAGGCGGAAGGAGGGATCAGAGCCCGTGCCCGCATCCCAGGGGGTCTCTTCATCGAGGACCGTAACCCGCGCACCGCCCGCGACGTGATGGCAGGCGAGGTCGATGCCGGATTCATAGCCGCCGATGACGACGAGCTCGCCGTCGCTCGGCGCCCAGGCCTCGGGCTCGCGCGAGTGCACGGCGAGGGAGGCGCCGGGGATGCGAGGCAGGCGGGGGTCGGAGAACTCCCCTCCCGCCCAGACGAGGGTGCGGGCGAGCACGGGACCGCGCTCGCACTGTACGGCGAACCCCTCCTCGTGCTCGTCGACGGCGGTGACCTCGGCGGCGTCCATGATCGGCAGGCCGAAGTGCGCGGCGACGCTGCGCAGGTACTTCGCGTATTGCGTGCCGTTCGCGTAGTCCACGCCGAGGCCGAACGCGGGCGAGGTCTCCGGATGGACGGCGTTGAGGTCGGTCGCCCCGAAGCCGTTGCCCGTGAAGGAGGGGGTGAGGAAGGTCTGTTCGGGGACCCAGTCGAGGAAGGTCTGGCCGATGCGACCGCGTTCAAGGACGCCGAAGGTGAGCCCCTCGACGGCGGCGAGCGCGAGCGCGGTGCCGATCCCGCCGGGGCCCGCTCCGACAACCAGAGCATCGAGAACGGGCGTGGATGTCGTCACGGAGGAACCGCCTAACCAAGCGCACTGCGCTAATTGAGAATTATTCTCATCTAGCTTAGGTGATGCGCGCCCCTCTCCTCGCCGACTCCCCGCCGAGCCCCCCACATCTTTTCGAGCCACCCCGATAACTACGGATTTACCGGGGTGGCTCGGTACAACGTGGGTGGCTCGGCGGAACTTGGGGCGAAGCGATACCACCGGGCGCATCCGACGACCGCGGCTCGCGGGCGGAGGTCAGGGGGCCAACGGCGCGCTCGCCTCGCCCGCGACGCCGTGCCGGGGCAACAGCACGCGCAACGAGAACCAGCTGGAGTCGGTCTGCACCGACACCGATCCGCCATAGACCTCCACGGCGGCCTCGATGCTGCGCAGCCCGTATCCGTGCCCGTCCTCAGACTTGCGCGTGACGATGCGGCCATCGCGACGGTTCACCTGGCCGTCGAAGGTGTTCTCCACACGCAGCATGACAAAGTCATCGTGCGCGAACACACTGAACTTCACCATGCGCGCACTCTCGTCCAGACGGCGCGTCGCCTCGAAGGCATTGTCGAGGGCATTGCCGACGATCGCGGTGAGGTCCAAGGGGCGCATTCCCGCCAGAAGGCCGCCGTCCGCGACCGTGGCGACGTGGATGCCGTGCTCGCGCGCGTACATGAGCTTGACGCGCAGGATCGCATCGAGCACTTCGTTGCCCGTGCGCAGCTGGGCGGCGTAATCGCGGATCGACGACTCCAGGTCATCGAGGATGCGCAGCCGCGATTGCGGATCAGTCTCGGCGCGGATCGCATCCAGGTGATGCTTCATATCGTGGTATTTGCGGTTGACCTCGTCGATCGCGCGCCGCGACATCTCGTACTGCTCGTGCTGGCTCGCAAGCAGTCGTGACATCGCCTCCGCCTCACGGCGCGCCTGCAGCAGGCGCCGCGCCTCGTGCTGCACGTATAGCGCGATGTACCCGCACAGATCCACGAGGGTACGGATGTAGAGGATCTCCGGACCGATCCGGCCGCTGAACGGGGTCGCGGAGTTGACGAAACTGAGGTTGGAGATCCCGAACGTGACCGTCGCGATCGCGAGCGCGGCCACGAGCTCCGGCGCCGTCGCCGCGACGTTCCCTCCCGGCGGCAGATGCCGACGTTCCGCGGCCCAGGCCACCGTGAACACTCCCCCGTAGACGACCACCCACAGCAGCACCTTCACCGGCGCGGGCGCATCGACGTAGAACCGATCGAGCTGCCAGTGCACGGAGGCGGTGAGCTCGGCGAGCACGAAGGCCCGCGCCGTCACATAGCCCGCCGTGACGGGACTGATCCGGAGACTCGCGAACAGGATCCCGTACATCACGAGCACGGCGACGAGCATCCCCGGGATCCACAGCGCGAGCGAGAGCCGTCCCGCCGTCTGCTGCACAAGAAGGAGGGCGACCAATCCCACCGCGGCGATCCCGATCGTGGGCAGCCAGCGGGAACGGCGCACCATGAGGAGCGCGAACACCATGCACGACCCCCACTCGGCGAATCCCGTGAAGGCGCGGGGGATGTCCGCGACGACGTCGGTCATGCGCTGATCCCGCGGGCGCCGATGTACGCGGCCAGGGCGGCGAGGAACTCCTTCTTCCGGGGGCGGCTGATCTGCAGTCGGCCCCCGCCGCGCACCCGGCAGTCCCCGCCCTCGACGCCCGTCACATGGCGGAGGTTGACGAGATAGCCGCTGTTGCAGCGGAAGAAGTCGTCCCCCGAGAGCCCGGCCTCCATCGCCTTGAGTGACGTGGCGACGACATGGTCGGCATCGAGGGTGTGCACGATGACATTGTGCTTCGCGCTCTCCAGATACAGCACATCGGCGATGTCGACACGATGGCGGGCGCCGTCGAGGGAGGAGAACAGGAGGTGTCGGCGCTCGCGGCGGCGCAGGCGCACGAGGCAGCGCGCGAGTTCTTGCGCGAACACGGCATAGGGAACCGGCTTGAGCAGATAGCTCAGCGCATCGACCTCGTAGCCGCTGATCGCGAACTGGGGCGAGGACGTGACGAAGACGATGACGACCTCGCTGTCGACCTCGCGGATCCGGCGGGCCGCCGTCATCCCGTCGACGCGCGGCATCTGGATGTCGAGGAGGAGGATGTCCCAATCCGGTCGGTAGTCGTCGATGATGTCGCGCCCGTCGTGGAACGCGCCGATGTGGAACCGTTCGCCGTGCTCGCGCTGGAACCGGTCGAGATGGGAGAGCAGCCGCTCGATGCTCGCGACATCGTCTTCGACGACACCGATGCGGATCATTCCGTCCTGCCCTTTCTGCTCCCCCGCTGCGTGCTCCCTAGCTGAATCCGACGACCCTCCGGGCCACATGGTAGGCGAGCGAGGTCACCCGCCGTCCCGCGGAGCCGGGAAGGTTGCTGCTCGTGCCCATGAGGCTTCTCCGCATGCGCGCGTAGATCCACGGGCTGTCGTGCGCGATCTCGCGCCAGAACTGATCCCTGGCCTCGATGTGCGCGGGCGTTCCGCCGCGGGCGAGGGTCGCACTCGTGACGGCGCACAGCGCCTCGAGATAATGCAGCATGGCGGCGTAGAGCTGCACGGGGACCGCTCCCGTCGCGACCTCGGCCGCATCGGGGAGCGCCCCGAAGGCGAGTCGGTTCACCCGCAGCTGCTGGTCCACGCGCGCCACCATGACATCGGCGTCAACGGACTGCCCCGCCCGTCCGATGAAGTAGTGGTAGAGCGGAACGGGCAGGTAGTACATGGTGCGCACCCGCGCAAGCGGCTGCAGCACGTAGAGGCTGTCGACGTAGAAGGTGTGGTGCGGCAGCGTCAGGCCGACCGTGCGCAGCAGGCTCGTGCGGTAGACGATGGCGTGCATCATGAGGTAGTTCCGCCGACCGAAGCTCTGCGTCTCCTCCCATGTGA
>JAATFJ010000037.1 GCA_015655255.1 Actinomycetales bacterium
CAGCGGCTTGGTGTGCGGGTTGTCGACGCGGAAGATGCGCACCCCCTGGGCGATCCAGTGCTCGGCGATGCGCAGCACCTCCGTGCTCAGCCCGTCCGGATCGTTGTCGAAGTTCAGGGGATAGATGTCCTGATACTTCTTCGGCGGGTTCTCGGCGAAGGCGATCGTGCCATCGGGAAGCGTCGTGAACCACTCCGGATGCGTCACGACCCAAGGGTGGTCGGGGCTCGCCTGCAGGGCGAGGTCAAGGGCGATCTCGATGCCGAGATCACGGGCCGCGTGCACGAAGCGGCGGAAGTCGGCGAGCGTGCCGAGGTCGGGGTGGACGGCGTCGTGCCCGCCCTCGGCGGCACCGATCGCCCAGGGCGAGCCGGGGTCGGCGGGACCGGCCGTGAGCGTGTTGTTGGGTCCCTTGCGGTTCGTCCGGCCGATGGGGTGGACGGGCGGGAGGTACACGACGTCGAAGCCGAGCTCTGCCACGGCGGCGAGCCGCCTGGTCGCCGTGCGGAAGGTGCCGCTCTGGATGCTGCCGTCCTTGCGGCGCTTCGCGCCTTCGGAGCGAGGGAAGAACTCATACCAGGAGCCGACGGCCGCCCGGGTGCGCTCGACGAGGAGGTGCAGGGGCTCGGTGGCGGAATGAAGGGTTGTGACGGGGCGCAGAGCGAAGAAGACCGGGAGCGTGGTGTCCTCCGTTACCGCGTGCACGGCATCCGTGTCTGCCTCCTTCAGGCGGGCGGCCGCAGTGCGCAGCGCACGGCGCTCCGCGGCGGGACGGTCGTTCTCCGCGGCGGCCCGCGTGAGCAGTTCTCTGCCGAGGGCGGCCATGACGGGCACATCGATGCCCGCCGCCGCCTTCACCGCCGCCGCGTGCACCCAGGTGGCGAAATCATCGGAGAAGGCTTCGAACCGATAGCCCCACTCGCCCTGCGCATCGAGGGCGATGAGTGCCTCCCAGCGGTCGGTTCCGTCGTTTAACGGTCGGAGCCGGTGCAGGCTCTCCGTCCCCTCGGGGTCGGAGAGGCGCACATGCACCCCGATGCGGTCGTGTCCCTCGCGGTATGCGACGACGCGGAAGGGGACCACCTCACCCGCAAAGGCCGTGGCGCGGAATCCGCCCGGCGCGTGCGGTCGCGGATCGGCGAGCGGCAGGCGCGTCGTCCGCGTGCTGCGAGGACCTTCGTCGACGCGGGGACGCAGAGGAAGTAGGGCGGGGCTCCGGAGAGCCGCAGGACGTTCGGCGGGACGTGTAGCCACGTCCCGAATCTACCGCGCGCGGGGCGCTCGCCACAGCAGCCGGAGCTACTCCACCCGGAACAGGTGCATCGAGGTCCCCGAGATCGGCAGCACCTCACCCGGCGCGTACACGGGGCTCTCGCCCGAGGGGCGTTCCTCGGCGCTCGACCACAGTGAGACGAAACGCGTGGCGTCCTCGAGTGCCGTGGGCAGAGTCACATCGATAGGCGTCTCCGTGCCGTGCACGATGAGGAGGATGCGGTTGAAGTCCTCCGTCTCCGGGGTGGAAGCGGCGACATACTGCAGCGTTCTGCTGGCGGGGTCGGTCCACTGCGCCTGCTCCATGGTCTCGCCGTTCTGGTCGTACCAGTCCATGACGGAAGCGCCGGGGATGTGCTCGCCCAGGCGGGCATAGCGGGCAGGACGCAACGCGGGGTTCTCACGACGCAGTCGGGTGAGCATCCGCACGTGCGCAAGCAGATCCTCCTGCCATTCCTCTCGCTCCCAACACAGCCAGGTGAGTGCGGAGTCCTGCGCATAGGCGTTGTTGTTGCCCTTCTGTGTGCGTCCTGTCTCATCGCCCGCTGTGAGCATCGGGATACCCGCGGACAGGAGGAGGGTGCCGAGAAGGTTGCGCATGGCCTTGCGGCGGCCCGCGAGGATCACCGGATCGTCGGTGGCTCCCTCGATGCCGTGGTTGAACGAGCGATTCATATCCGCGCCGTCGTGGTTGCTCTCCCCGTTGGCTTCATTGTGTTTGACGTCGTAGGAGACAAGGTCGTGCAGGGTGAAACCGTCGTGCGCCGTGACGAAGTTCACGCTTGCGAGCGGGCCGCGCTCCTCGCTGAAAGTATTGGAGGAACCGGCGAGGCGCGTCGCGAAACCGCCGATGCCGACGGGGGCGGAGGCGCGGCGGGCGTAATCGATGTCGCTGAGCCAGAAATTGCGCACCCGATCGCGATAGCGGTCGTTCCACTCGTGCCAGCCGGAGGGGAAGTTCCCCGTCTGCCAGCCGCCGAGGCCGACGTCCCAGGGCTCCGCGATGATCTTCGTGTCCGCGAGCGCGGGGTCGTCGCGGATCGCGGAGAGCAGCGGATGCTCTGGTGTGTACTCGTGCGCGCCATCGCGACCGAGCGCGGTGGCAAGATCGAAGCGGAAGCCGTCGATCTGCATGTCGTTCGCCCAATAGCGCAGCGAATCGAGCACGAGCCGGGCGCCCGCATCAGTGGCGGTGTCGAGCGTGTTTCCGCAGCCCGTCGTATCGATGTACGCACCATCCGGCTGCTGCCGGTAGTAATTCGCATTATCGATGCCGCGCAGGCTGGAGCGCGGGCCGCCGATGCCCTCCTCGGAGGTGTGGTTGTAGACCACGTCGAGGATGACTTCGAGACCCGCCTCATGCAGCAGCCGCACCATGCCCTTGAACTCGGCGAGCACGGCCTCCGGACCCTGCCGTCTCGCGTCCTCCGAGGCATAGGCGGTGTGCGGGGTGAAGAAGTTCAGAGTGTTGTAGCCCCAGTAGTTCGTCAGCCCCCGCTCCAACAGCCGTGGCTCGGGGACGAAGGCATGCACAGGCAGCAGTTCGACGCTTGTGATCCCGAGCTCCTGCAGATACGCGATCATCGCGGGATGCGCGAGCCCCGCATAGGTCCCGTGCAGTGCGGGCGTGACGTCGGGGTGCCGTTTCGTCATCCCCTTGAGGTGCCCCTCATAGACGACGGTGCGGTCGAGGGGGATGCGCGGCTTCGCGGAGTCTCCCCAGTCGAAGCCGTCGACGATGACGACAGATCGCCATTCCTCGTAGCCGTCGCCCTGGGCGAGGCCGCGGGCGTAGGGATCGAGCAGCAGTGTCTCGGGGTTGAACGTGTTTCCGGGCCCGTGCGGGCCGCTCACCTTGAGCGCGTACCGCGTGCCGGGCTGCAGCAGGGGCGTCGTGATCTCCCAGACGCCACCGGGGCGGCGTTCGAGCGGAGCGGTGTCGGTGGCCCAATCGAGATCGGTCGCGTCGAAGACGACGAGATCGACCTGCGTGGCGTTCTGTGACCAGATGCGCAGGGTCGCGGTGCCGTCGTGGAGGCGGACACCCAGATTGTCGAGGGCCGAACCGCCGGGCGCGGCGAAGTCACGGGACACAGGCATGAGTTACAGATTAGGGGGCAAATGTTGCTGCGGGATGACAGCGGGTGACGGTGTCGCGGTGGTTCGCGTCCGGACACGGGAAAGATGCGGGAGACTCGAAGGATGCGGTTCTATCTCGATCATGCGGCCACGACTCCGCTGCGTCCCGAGGCCAGAGACGCCTGGCTGTCGGCGAGCGGGCTGGTTGGCAACGCCTCCTCCACGCATGGTGCGGGACAGGATGCCCGGCGTCTGCTGGAGGAATCCCGTGAGCGCATCGCCGCCGTCCTCGACGCGGACCCCATCGAGATCGTCCTCACCTCGGGAGGGACGGAGTCCATCAACACGGCGCTACACGGACTGTGGCGCTCGCGCCGGGACGGGGAGCAGGCGGTCGTGCTGCCCGATGCGGAGCATCATGCGACGTTCGAGACCGTCGCGGCACTTGTCGGGGAGGGTGCGAAGCTCCGTTCCGTTCCCGTTGACGCCGTGGGCCGCATCGATGCGGGAGCGTTCGCGGCGGCGCTTCCCGGTGCGGCCCTCGCCACCGCCCTCATTGCGAACAACGAGGTGGGGACGATCAACGATGCGCCCGCGCTCGCCGCGGCTGCCGCCGCAGCGGATGTGCCCCTCCATCTCGATGCCGTCGCCGCGCTCGGCCATATCCCGGTGTCGTTCCGCACGCTGCGCGGGACGGCGGGGAAGGGATCGGGGCTTGTCGCGCTCAGCGTCGCGGGGCACAAGATCGGAGCCCCCGTCGGCATCGGTGCTCTTGTCGTCGCGCGCTCGGCACGGATGACGGCGCTCCTGCACGGCGGCGCGCAGCAGCGCCGACTGCGAGCGGGTACCCAGGACGTCGCGGGCGCCGCCGCATTCGCTGTCGCGCTGGAGTGCGCGGAGGCGGAGCGTGAGACCGAGGCGGTGCGCCTGCGTACCCTGGGAGATCGCCTCATCGCGGGCATCCGGGGCGCCGTTCCCGCGGCGGAACTCCTCGGGGATCCGCGCGACCGCGTCCCCGGGAACACACACCTCCTCTTCCCCGGCGCGGTAGGGGAGAGCCTGCTGTTCCTCCTCGATCGTGCGCAGATCGCTGCCTCGACGGGTTCCGCGTGCCAGGCCGGCGTTGCTGAGCCCTCCCATGTCGTTCAGGCGATGGGACGCAGCGAGCAGGATGCGCGCAGCGTGCTGCGGTTCACGCTGGGGCGTACCTCGACCGAGGCCGATGTGGAGGCCGTCATCGCCGTCATCGCGGACGCCTACGCCCGCGCCTCCGGCGCCATCGCCGTCTCGCGCTCGTAGACTGGACTCCATGCGGATTCTGGCGGCCATGAGTGGCGGCGTCGATTCTGCCGTCGCGGCCGCGCGGGCCGTGGAGGCGGGTCACGACGTCGTTGGTGTTCATCTCGCGCTCTCCCGGGCGGGAGGGACACTGCGCACGGGCAGTCGCGGCTGCTGCACGATCGAGGATGCGATGGACGCGCGTCGCGCGGCTGATCTCCTTGGCATCCCGTTCTACGTCTGGGATTTCTCCGAGCGTTTCCGTGACGACGTCATCGACGACTTCATTGCTGAGTACCAGGCGGGTCGCACTCCCAACCCTTGCATGCGCTGCAACGAGAA
>JAATFJ010000106.1 GCA_015655255.1 Actinomycetales bacterium
CCTCAACCCCGACAAGAACTACCAAACCAAAAACGGCTGAACCCCCGGAAACCGGGGGTTCAGCCGTTCACGATGTCCTGAAACATCACATGGCGGTGACGGAGGGATTCGAACCCTCGGTTGCTTGCACAACACACGCTTTCCAAGCGTGCTCCTTCGGCCGCTCGGACACGTCACCAAGGAACAACTTATCCATCCTAGCTGATGGTCAGGCGTTCCCGATGCCAGTCCGGAGGAGGGGGCTCACTCGTACGTGTAGAAGCCGCGTCCTGCGCCCTTGCCGAGGTATCCCTTGTCGATGTACTCGGTCTTGATGTACTCGGCGAACTTGCGCTGCTCGGGGTCGGCGGAGTTGATGCTCAGGTTGTACGGCGTCATCATTCCGATGACGTCGTAGATCTGGAACGGGCCGAGGGGGGCACCTGTGCCGATGCGCCAGGTCTTGTCGATGTCCTCCGGCGAGGCGACGCCGCGGATGAAGAGGTTCGAGGCCGCCTGCAGGAACGGCACGAGAAGGGAGTTGAGAACGTAGCCCGGCTGCTCCTTCTGGACGCGGATCGGGACCATGCCGATCTCCTCGGCGAACTGTGCGACGGCCTCGAAGGCGTCGGCGTCGGTTCCCGCGTGGCCCATGACCTCGCCCGTGTTGTTCTTCCACACCTCGTTGGCGAAGTGCAGCGCGAGGAAGCGCCCGGGGCGGCCCGTGAACGGGGCGATGTCGCTGGGCAGGAGGGTCGAGGAGTTCGTCGCGAAGATCGTCTTCTCCGGGGCGAGCGCGCCGACCTTCTCCCAGGTCTGCTGCTTGATGTCCAGGCGCTCCGGGACCGCCTCGATGACGAGGTCCGCATCCTTGAGCGCGTCGGCGAGATCGGACGAGGAGCGGATGCGGGCGACCGCCGCCTGGAGCTTCTCCTCCGTGGCGTCGGGGAGGTCGCGCAGATACGCGGTCTTCAGATACTCCCAGCGCGCGGGAAGCTTCGCGAGGATCTCGTCGGAGAGATCGTAGGCGACGACGTCTTTGCCGAAGTATGCCGCCTGGAAGATGATTTGGGAACCGAGCACACCCGTACCCAGCACAGTGAGATTCTGCATGAGCAGGCCTTCTTTCTTGAGGAGTGCCGTTCGTGCGGCACCACTGATCGAGCCGGAGGATCACCGGCTCCGTCTACTGGTCTACCGCCCATCGCCGAGGAATGGTGTGCGTTTCGCTGAGAGCGTGGAGCGCCCCTAAAATCGCAGAGTGGCCACCCCGAAGATCGTGCTGTTCTACGCCTTCGCCCCGCTCGCGGACCCGGATGCGATCCGTGTCTGGCAACGTGATCTGGGGGCTGCTCTGGGGCTGCGTGGGCGCATCATCATCTCGAAGGACGGCATCAACGGCACCCTCGGCGGCGATCTGCTCGCCGTGAAGAAATGGGCGCGATCCTTCCGCTCCTACCCGCCCTTCTCCCGCGCGGACATCAAGTGGAGCGCGGGGACGGGACTGGATGCACAGGGCCTCAGCCTCGACTTTCCGAAACTCAGCGTGAAGGTGCGCGAGGAGATCGTCTCCTTCGGGGCTCCGGGGGAACTCCGCGTCGATGCGGACGGCGTGATCGGCGGTGGGACGAAGCTCGCACCGGACGAGCTGCACCGCCTCGTCGAGGAGCGCGGCGACGAGGTCGTCTTCTTCGACGGGCGCAATGCGCTGGAGGCGCAGATCGGGCGGTTCCGCGGCGCGGTCGTCCCGGATGTGGAGACGACGCGCGACTTCGTCGGCCTCCTCGATTCCGGCGCCTACGACGACCTCAAGGGGCGCCCCGTCGTCACATACTGCACGGGCGGGATCCGCTGCGAGGTGCTCTCCCGCCTCATGCGCTCGCGGGGTTTCGGCGAGGTGTATCAGCTCGACGGCGGAATCGTGCGCTACGGGGAACGGTATGGGGACGGCGGGCTCTGGGAGGGATCCCTCTACGTCTTCGACGGGCGCGGATCGGTGGACTTCAGCGACCAGGCCGCGGTGATCGGCGTCTGCGCCGGATGCGGTACCCCGACGAATCGCACGGCGAACTGCCCGGACCCCTCCTGCCGCGTGCAGGCCGTCGTCTGCGAGACCTGCGAGGCCGTCCGCTGCGCGCAGCATGCGCTCTGAGCGGAGACCCGGGGAGTCCGCACGCCCTGCGCCACCCCGCCCCGCTTCACTCCGTGCCGTGCCGCGCGCGTCGCGTCGCGCCTCGCCTCACGGTGCCGCGTCGCACCTCTCAGTTCCGTGCCGCGCCGTGGCTCACCGTCCCTCGTCGTGCCTCCGCTGAGAATCCACTTCGGCCGTGAGAGGACGGTTCGCGCGTGAAACGACACTCCGGACGTGGTGTTTCGCGTGTGAAGTGGATTCTCAGCGAGACGGGAGGGAGGCCCGGCGGGAAGGAGGTCGGCTCGGGGAGGGAGGCCCGGCGGCGGGCGGCGGGCGGCGGGATGAGGATGGGGCCGGAAGAGGAGCAGCGGGACGCGCAGCCGCGCGGCTAAGCGAGGAAGGGGGAGAGGGAGCGGGGGAGGAAGCGGGCGAGAGCGCGGCGGACGGGAGTGGAGCCGACGTACAGTTCGCGGGTCACCTGGTCGAGGAGCACGGGGAGGTCGCCGTCGGGGAGTGGCGGGCGCGACCCGGAGGAGGGGACGCGGGAGAAGCTCGCGCGCTCCACGGCGTCGACGAGAGTGGCGATCGCGGTGGCGTCGGCGCCGTGCGCCACCGCCGTTGCGCCTCGCTGTCGCGGCGTATCTGCCGCGGAGACGGGGAGGCTCAGATCCAGCATCGTCGCCCGCAACTCCTGCCACGC
>JAATFJ010000090.1 GCA_015655255.1 Actinomycetales bacterium
CGAACACGGCCGCCCTGCTGGAGGCGCTACGTCAGTTCTTCCTTACCCCGGCGGGAAGAGCGTGGGGAATACAAGGCTCGATCGAGGACGCCATCGAGTTCTTCTACCCCGATGCCATTGGGAACGGTAAGAGCTACCAGCCAGATGCCGTTGACTTTTTTTCGACTTTGAAGACGTTCGTAGACGTCGGAGCAGGTTGGGTGGGTACAGGGCTCGTAGATTCACCTGGTCTATTTCGATCTCTTAAGAAGGCAATTGCGCACTTGATGTGCTGGAAGATCCGAGAAATCGGCGACAGCGCAATCCGGGAGCATTCTTATCTTCGGCAGATTGTCCAACCTTCAAACATCATCATCACGACAAATTGGGACACGCTGATCGAAACCCATGCCGCGCTCAACAATGTGCCGTTGCGGAGGGGCGCTCTGGGGGCCCATTTTCCCGAAGAAGAAGTGGTGCTCTTGAAGCTCCATGGATCAATCGATTGGTGCCAGGGTTCCGCACGGATGCCCGGCTATGCAGATGCAACGCACGATGACGAATTTGCCCATCTTCGACAGCGTGAGCGGGGGCGCGGTGTATCGCGAGTTGCTCTTCCCGAGCGAGATCAACCACTCGACCAGCGAAGCGAGGTAATCCGGGTGGTGCCGGCGAGCCCCGGTCGACTTTGGCAGGCGATTACCAGCCGCGCTCGGGAACCATGGATTGCAACCATGGCTAGTGGGAAGTCTGAAACCCTCAGCCCGCTCCTCCACATCTGGCGCGATGCTTACAACGCAATAGGGTATGCGCGACATTTCGAGGTGGCCGGGTACTCACTACCGGCCGATGACATCGAAGTTCGTACGCTCATCGGCACGGGTTTGAAGAAGGGCAACGACATCAAGGAAATCACGGTCCGGAATCCATCGCCAGATGTTCATCATCGCTTCCGCAGCTTGGTGATACCGCGCGTCGAATCCAACTATCGGGCCGTATAGTCCCGAGTGCTTTCGGAGTGCTTTGCTCCCGGCGAGGGGCTGACTCCTCAGTGTTTACGGACCAGAATCCCCGTAACCGATGGATTATGAGTCCACTGCTCTGACCGGCTGAGCTACCGCCCCTGGCCCTCCCAGGGTAGTCGCGAGGCGGTGGCTAGCGCCGGAGCGGGAGCTCCGCGGTGCGGTACTCCGCGCTCATCTGGGGATGGTTGCGGGCGAGGAGGAAGACGCCGAGGACGGCGAGGGCGCCGGTCGCGAGGTAGCACACATAGGCCCACCACGGAGCGCCGTCGGCCTCGTGGAGGACGATGATGCCGATGAGGACGGCGACGATGGGGTCCACGACGGTGAGGCCGGCGACGACGAGGTCGGGCGGGCCGTTCGCATGGGCGGACTGGACGAAGTAGGAGCCGATGAGCGCCGCGGCGATCAGGCCGACGATGCAGAAGACGGTGAGCCACTCCGCGGCGCCGAAGGTCCACTCGGTGCCCGCGTTCAGCCGGATCTCCGCGATGAGGGTCTGGATGCGGCCGATGACGACCTTCGCGAGGGTCGCGACGAAGCCGTAGAGCGTGCCCGCGGCGATGACGAAGAACATCGCGTGCGGCTTCCGGCGCCGCGCGACGAGGTAGAGCGCGGCCCAGACGATGAGGAGGATCGCGAGGCAGAGGAGGACGATCGTCAGTTCGCGCTCCTCGATCGCCTTCTGCACCGCGGTGAAGGCGGCGATCGTGACGAAGGCGCCGACGCCGGCGACGCAGAGCGCGATCGAGACGATGGTCCGGCCATCCAGCCGCACCTTCGCCGCTCGCGAGTTCACGATGGCGGTGATGACGAGCGCGACCGCGCCGAGCGGCTGCACCACGATGAGCGGCGCGAACCAGAGCGAGGCGAGCTGCAGCACGATCGCGAGCCCGAGCATGAGTGTGCCGACCACCCACGACGGGCGACGCAGCAGCGCGAGCAGGTGACCGACGGAGAGCCCGGCGTCCGACTGGCCGCGCTGATCCTCGACCTTCACGACGCCGGCGTGCTGGTACTGCGTGCCGATGCTGAGGAAGACGGCGCCGATGAGCGCCAAGGGGATGCCGATGTAGCTCTGCGAGTCGAGCAGCAGCCCGCTCGCGAGCCCCGCGAAGTCGGCGAGATCCACCCGTCAACGGTACGGGACGCAGCCCGAATAGGCTGGGATTCGTGACCGTTCTGCCCATCGTCATCACCGGGGACCCCGTCCTGCACGCGCCCGCCCAGCCGGTCGAGGTCATCGACGACGCCATCCGGACCCTCGTCGCGGACATGGTCGAGACGATGCGCGCCGCCCCCGGCGTCGGTCTCGCCGCGCCGCAGGTCGGCGTGCCGCTGCGGCTCTTCGTCTACCACTGGGAGGACGACGAGGGCGAGGTCTACGAGGGCGCGGCGATCAACCCGACGCTGTTCGTCACCCCGACCGAGCTGCCACCCGCCGACGAGGAGAGCGAATCCGAGGGCTGCCTGTCGGTGCCCGGCGAGCGCTACCCGCTGCGCCGCGGGCACGGGGCGATCCTCCGCGCCACCGACCTCGACGGCGACGACTACGAGATCGAGGCCTACGGCTGGCTCGCGCGGATCTTCCAGCACGAGTTCGACCACCTCGACGGCATCCTGTACGTCGACCGCCTCGAGCACGTCCATGCGAAGGACGTCGCGAAGGTCGTCAAGAAGGAGGGCTGGGGCCGCCCCGGCCTCACCTGGCTCCCCGGCGTCGACCACCCCGAGGGCTGACCCTCCCCCGTCCCCCCGGGCAACAAATCGGCGGATTCAGGCTGAGATCGACCCGAATCGGGGCGAGAAGTGCCGATTCGTTGCGTTCAGCCCCCGCGGCGGGCGGCCTGGGCGTCGGGGTCCGGGAGGGGGAGGGAGGCGATGAGGCGCTTCGTGTAGTCCTCGCGGGGGGCGCCGAGCACCTCGGCCGGCGTGCCCTCCTCGACGATGCGCCCGCGGTGCAGCACGACGATGCGGTCCGCGACCTGGTCGACGACGGCGAGATCGTGCGTGATGAAGAGGCAGGCGAAGCCGAATCTCGCCTGCAGCTCCTCGAAGAGCTCGAGCACCTGCGCCTGGACGCTCACGTCGAGCGCCGAGGTCGGCTCGTCGGCGATGAGCAGGTCCGGCCCGAGGATGAGCGCCCGGGCGAAGGACGCGCGCTGCCGCTGCCCGCCGGAGAGCTCGTGCGGGTAGCGCTCCGCATACGCCCGCGGCAGCCGCACCGCCTCGAGCAGGTCGCCGACCAGTCCGGCCGCATTCGCCCGCTCCTGGGGCGTGCCGTGCACCACGAGCGGCTCCGCGACCGCGGCGCCGATCGTGAGCTGCGGGTCGAAGCTCGAGGCGGGGTCCTGGAAGACGAAGCCGATCCGGCGGCGCAGCGGGGTGAAGGCCCGCTCCCGCGCGGTCACCACATCGACGCCGAGCACCTCGAGCGAGCCGCCCGTCGCCTTCGTGAGCTTCGCGATGGCACGGCCGATCGTCGTCTTGCCCGACCCGGACTCGCCGACGAGGCCGAGCACCTCCCCGGCGCGGAGCTGGAAGTCGATGCCGTCGACCGCCTTGAACGGCGGCTGCCGGAACCGGCCCGGATACTCGATCCGCAGATCCGCCGCGCGGACCACGACCGCGCCGGTCGAGACGTTCCCGTCACGGAGCTCGATGCGCGGGACGGCGGCGAGCAGCG
>JAATFJ010000135.1 GCA_015655255.1 Actinomycetales bacterium
CCAGACCCCATCCAGCGCAGGTCGTTGTTGATCTTGGTGAGCGAGACGGCGATCGTGCGCAGCGCGCCGGATGCCTCAACGAGACCGTCGCGGTTGGCCTGCGCCTCGAAGTGGTCCTTCGCCTCGGTGATAGGGAGCTCCGTCTCCGCGGCGAGGAGGGCGATGACCTTCTGCGGGAAGCCGAGGGGAGTGTTGATGCCCGTGCCGACGGCCGTGCCGCCGAGCGGCACCTCCGCGACGCGGGGGAGCGAGGACTGCACGCGCTCGATGCCGAGGCGGATCTGGCGCGCATAGCCGCCGAACTCCTGGCCGAGCGTCACGGGCGTCGCGTCCATGAGGTGCGTGCGGCCGGACTTCACGGCGTCCTTCCACAGCTCCGCCTTCTTCTCCAACGCCACGGCGAGGTGGTCGAGTGCGGGGATGAGGGTGTCGATGAGCGCCTGCGTCACGGCGATGTGCACCGAGGTGGGGAAGACGTCGTTGGAGGACTGTGAGGCGTTGACATGGTCGTTGGGGTGCACGGTCGCCCCGAGGATGCGCGTCGCGAGCGTCGCGAGCACCTCGTTCATGTTCATGTTCGAGGAGGTGCCGGAGCCGGTCTGGTAGGTGTCGACAGGGAATTCCGCGTCGTAGGCGCCCGTGACGACTTCGTCGGCGGCCTGCGCGATGGCATCGGCGATCGCGCCGTCCAGCGTACCGAGTTCCTTATTGGCGAGGGCTGCGGCCTTCTTGATGCGCGCGAGCGCAGCGATCTGCGCTGACTCCAGTCCCTTCCCCGAGATGGGGAAGTTCTCTACGGCGCGCTGCGTCTGCGCCCCGTAGAGGGCGTTCACGGGCACCCGAACCTCGCCCATGGTGTCGTGTTCGATGCGGTACTCGGTCTCGGTCACTGTGATCCCTCCTGGATTCCGGGGACATCATCGATCCCCACGGTGATGATGGGCACGGCCGTGCCCTCGGTGAGTCGGTAGTTGCAGCCCACGATGCCGAGGCGCCCGGTCGCGATGGACTCGCTGATGAGCTCGGAGGACTGTAGTATCCCCGCCACGGTGTTCTTCAGGTGCTCCCGCCCCACGAGCTCCGGATCGATGTCCTCGACCGAGCCGCCGCCGGACTCCGCGAGCACGCGTCGCGCGGCGGGGACGATGGGGGCGATGAGCCGCCAGATGTGCGGGGGGAGCGGGGCGGCATCGATCGCGGTGCCCTCGATAGCCGCCTGGACGGCACCGCAGGAGTCGTGCGCGAGGACGACGATGAGCGGCACGCCGAGCACCTCAACTGCGTACTCCAGGCTGCCGATGACATCGTCGGAGACGACCTGGCCGGCGTTGCGCACGACGAAGAGATCGCCGAGTCCCTTATCGAAGATGATCTCGGCAGCGAGCCGGGAATCCGCACAGCCGAAGAGGGTCGCCATGGGATTCTGTGCGCGGGCGAGCAGATGGCGGCGTTCGACGTCCTGATTGGGGTGCCGGGGCTGCTCGCTCACGAATCGGCGATTGCCCTCCACCATGTCCTGCCAGGCTTCGGTGGGCGTCTGCGTCGTCATCGCTGTTCCTCGATCGTCTCGATCTGCGACTCCAGGGAGGCGGCGAGGTCCGCCGTCTCCTGCGTGCTCAGGTGACCGTAGAGAAAGATGTAGTCGTCTCCGGCCTGCGTCCCGAGCGCATACGAGATGTTCTTGTTCTCCTCGGCATTGCGGAGCGTGAACTCGTCCCACGTGCGCCCCGCGACGTCGACCGTTCCCGAGGACGCCGTTCCTCCGAGCGGCTGTGGCGCCCAGGAGACGTCGGCGTCGAAGGCCTGCGCGACGTGAATGAAACCCGTCTGGTCCTCCGCCTGAGGAGCGAGGACGATGTCCCAGACGACGGTCGCGCCGCTCTGCAGCTCGGCCGCGTTCGCGCGCCAGTCCTCCTCCACCTCGGGGATGAGGACGGTGCTGCCCACGGTGGACTCGACGTTTGCCGCGATCCCGGCGACGTCCACGCTCGGCGTCGCCGCCGGCTCCCCACGCGGGACGGCGAAGTAGACGATCGCCACACCCGCGACGGAAACGAGCAATGCGGCGACGAGGCTTCGGGCCGTCTGACTGGAACGGTAGGCTCTGCTCGACTCCGCCTTCCGGGCGGCCGTCTCCTCCGGCGTCTCGGGGCGACCGAGCTCGGCGACGATGGGCGCCGGTTTGCTCACGACTCGTCCCCGTCGGATGCGGCCGCGCGCGCCGCATCGAGGCGCCGCTTCGCACCGAGAAGCCACTCCTCGCAGCGGGCGGCCAGTGCCTCCCCGCGCTCCCAGAGGGCGAGAGACTGCTCAAGGGTCGGCGCGCCCTGTTCGAGTTCGGCGACGACGCGCACCAGCTCATCCCGAGCGGCCTCGAAGGACAAGGACTCGACGGGAGCATCGGTGGGCGCTGTCACGGTTCCATCCTACGATGGGCGCGGCGTGGAAAGAGGCTCACGTTGCGTCTTCGGAAACCTCTCCTTCGGAGCGCACGGCGACGGATCCGTGATCCAGCGTAACGGTGAGTGCCGTGCCCGCGGGAGCCGAAGTGGCGTCGCGGAGGATGCGTCCGCCGTCGAGGTAGGCGATGGCGTATCCGCGTGCGAGCGTCGCCGCCGGGGAGAGCGCGCGCAGGGAGGCGCGCAGCTCGCCCGTGCGGCGGGAGCCGTCGTCGAGCTGCCGCCCGATGACGTCGCGTCCGCGGGACAGCAGCAGCCACATCTCCTGCGCTCTGCTCTCCACGCTGGGGTCGGGCGAGCGCAGTACGGGGCGCGAGGGGAGCTGCTCGAGCTGGGCGATGTCGTTCGTCACGCGCTGGGTGAGACGCATCGTCGCGCGCGCGCGCAGCTGCGCGATGAGCGCACGCTGCTCGCCCACATCCGGGACGACGCGCTTGGCAGCGTCGGTGGGCGTCGACGCGCGCAGATCGGCGACGTCGTCGAGCAGGGGGTGGTCGTTCTCATGGCCGATGGCGCTCACGACGGGCGTTGTCGCGGCGGCGACGACACGGATGAGTCGTTCGTCGCTGAATCCGAGGAGCGTCTGGGGATCGCCGCCACCGCGGGCGATGATGATGACGTCGACCTCCGGATCGGCATCGAGGGACTCGAGCGCGGCGAGGACCTCGGGGACGCTGCGCTCGCCCTGCACAGCGACGTACCGGGTGCGGAAGCGCACCTGCGGCCAGCGCAGCTCGGCGTTGCGCAGCACATCTTTTTCGGCGTCCGAGCGCTCGCCCGTGATGAGGCCGATGAGCCGGGGGAGGAAGGGGAGTGGCCGTTTCCTGCTTTCGTCGAAGAGCCCTTCGCGGCGCAGCTCGGCACGGAGCTTCTCCAGGCGCTCCAGCTGATCGCCGAGGCCCACATGCTTCATCGCGGCGACCGTGAAGCTGAGATCGCCGGCCTTGACGAAATAGTCCGCCTTGACGGCGGCGACGATGTGGTCGCCCATGCCGATGTCGTCGGGGATGCGGCTGCGCACGCTCGACCACACCCGGATGGAGATCTGCGCGTCGGAGTGGGTGTCCTTGAGGCGGGCGAACACGTTGCCCGCGCGGACGTTCCACGAGGTGATCTCGCCCTCCACCCAGACGGTGTTCCAGCGGGCGATGAAATCGTGGATCGTCGCGTTGAGCCGTGCGACCGAGGTAGGGGAGTCGGCCGTTGAATCCCGTGGGGCTACGGCGTCGGCGGGGAGGGGTTCTCCGGGCTCGGGCGTGGCCTCGAATACCGTCATACGATCCCTTTCGTTTCCGCGGGCGTCGCGCGGCGGCTCCAGGATATCCCGTGGTGCGTCCGTTCCTGGAGCCGATCCCTCACTGCGATGGATAGCATGACGGAATGACCGAGCAACGTCCGCAGTACGGGGAATACGCCACGCCGGAAGAGCAGCGTCGGCTCGCCGGGCTTCCTCCCGCCGACGTCCCGCCGCCGCCCGTGAGTGCTCCTCCGGCGCCCGTGCCGGAGAGCCGTCCCGCCCCGACACGACGCGTCGACATGGTGGCGACGATCGCGCTCCTCGCCTACGGTCTCGTCAACGTCATCATGACGGGGATCTCCTACCTCGACCTGCCCACCGTGCTCGAGGAGAGCATGACGATGCTCGGCATCGACGCGGAGTTCACGAACATCTCCGGCGGGAAGATGTGGGGGACTGTCGCGGCGATCGTCCTCGCCATCGGGTGGACGCTCACGGCCCTCCTCTCGCTGCGCCGCCTGCGCCGGGGGAAGCTCACCTGGTGGCTCCCGCTCGTCGGCGCGGCCGTAACGATGTTCGCAACCTCGCTGTGCATCGTCGCGGCGCTCGCGGGCGATCCCGGATTCCTCGAATCGGTGAGCGCCGTGCCCGATCCTTCCGCCTCGTAAGACGCGGGCACGGAAAAGGCCGCCGGGTTTCCGGCGGCCTTTTCCGTGGGTATCGTCAGCTCTGCGACTGGCCGAAGGAGCCCAGCTGCTTCGTCGCCTCCACGACGCGCACCGCCATGGCGGACTCGGCGACCTTGCCCCAGGCGCGGGGGTCGTACTGCTTCTTGTTGCCGACCTCGCCGTCGATCTTCAGCACGCCCGCGTAGTTCTCGAACATGTAGCCCGCGATGGAACGCGTGTAGGCGTACTGGGTGTCAGTGTCGATGTTCATCTTGACGACGCCGTTGGCGACGGCCGTGGCGATCTCCTCGTCGGTGGAGCCGGAGCCACCGTGGAAGACGAGGTCGAGGGGCTTGGGGCCCGTGCCGTACTTCGCGGCGATGCCCTCCTGGATCTCACCGAGGAGTTCCGGGCGGAGCTTGACGCCGCCCGGCTTGTAGACGCCGTGCACGTTGCCGAAGGTGAGGGCCGCGATATAGCGGCCGTTCTCGCCGAGGCCCAACGCATCGACGGCGGCGGACACGTCGCCAAGGGTCGTGTAGAGCGCCTCGTTCGAGCCCTCGTGGCGGACGCCGTCCTCCTCGCCGCCGACGACGCCGATCTCGACCTCGAGGATGGCGTGGATGTTCTTCATCCGTGGGAGGAGCTCCTTCGCGATCTCCAGGTTCTCCGCGAGCGGCACGGCGGAACCGTCCCACATGTGGGACTGGAAGATAGGGTTGCGGCCCGCCTTGACCTCTTCCTCGCTCGCCTCGATGAGCGGCAGGACGAAACCGGGGAGGGCGTCCTTCGGGCAGTGGTCGGTGTGTACGGCGACCGTGATGGGGTAGTTCTTCGCGACCTCGTGCACGTAGCGGGCGAAGGCGAGGGCGCCGGTGGCGCGGGCCTTCACGGTCTGGCCTGCGAAGTAGTCGGCGCCGCCCGTGGTGACCTGGATGATGCCGTCCGAGCCGGCCTCGGTGAGCCCCTGAAGGACGGCGTTGATGGTCTGCGAGCTGGAGACGTTGATCGCCGGGTAGGCGAAGCCGCCTGCCTTCGCACGATCGAGCATTTCGGCGTACTGATCCGGGGTGGCGACGGGCATGAGAATCTCCTGCGGTAGACGAAATTCGTGTCAGCAGTCACTCTATCGGGGAAGGGTGCGCGCGTCCTGCGTCGAACGCGGGGCCGCGGACGCGTCCTGCTCGTTTGTTAAGAATCGCGATTCCTTCGTCGGTCCGGCGGGTCAACAGACCGTCTTTCCTTCCCCCGCGTCGATAGAGTGAAGGCATGGTGAGTTTGACGGCCGACATGAGCCCGCTTCGTCCCGATCGCAACTTGGCAATGGAACTCGTGCGTGCCACCGAGGCCGCCGCGATCCGGGCCGTTCCCTTCATCGGGCGAGGCGAAAAGGAAGCCGCGGATGGCGCGGCCGTCGATGCTATGCGCGCCTTTCTCGGCACGGTCGACTTCCAGGGGAAGGTCGTCATCGGCGAGGGCGAGAAGGACAACGCTCCCATGCTCTTTAACGGCGAGGACGTGGGTACGGGACGTGGTCCCGAGTGTGACATCGCCGTGGACCCCATCGACGGCACCTCGCTCACGGCGGCGGGCCGACAGAACGCCCTCTCCGTGCTGGCCGTCTCCGATCGCGGATCGATGCTCGACGCCTCGAGCGTCTTCTACATGGACAAGCTGGTTACGGGCCCTGCGGGTGTCGGCGTCGTGGACATCCGCCTGCCCATTGCCGAGAACATCCGGCTCCTCGCGAAGGCGCTCGACAAGCCCGTGGGGGAGATCGTCGTCTCGGTGCTGAACCGTCCGCGTCACGAGAAGCTCATCCAGGAGATCCGCGAGGCAGGTGCGGGGACGCGCCTCATGAGCGACGGTGACGTCGCGGGCGGGATCAACGCCGCCCGTCACGCCGCGCGCACGGACATGTGCGTGGGGATCGGCGGTAGCCCCGAGGGGATCGTCACGGCGTGCGCCATCAAAGCGCTCGGCGGGCACATCCAGGGCCGCCTCTGGCCGCGCGACGACGACGAGCGCCAGATCGGCATCGATGCGGGGCTCGACATCGACAAGGTCTATGAGGCGGATGATCTTGTGCGGGGAAACAACACGATCTTTGTCGCCACGGGGGTCACCGACGGACAGCTCGTCGCGGGGGTGCGGCGCGACGCGGGCTACGTGTATACGGAGTCGGTCGTCCTCCGCGGTGCCTCCGGCACGCTGCGGCGCATCGCCTCGGAGCACCTCGTCTCCAAGTGGCTCTGATCCCGGAGCCTCCCGCGCTGCCGCGGGGATCGTTATCGAGCCGGAACCGCGCGCACACGAGCAGATACCCCCATTCTCGGGACATGCTGGCACAATAGGCCTGGGCCTCCCGCCCGCGGCATGAGTTCATGCCGCGTCGTGATCCCCAGGAGGGCGACAGATGACGACGCATCACGAACGGAGCGGCACCGCCGCGCCGAAGAAGTTCATCACGACCAACACGGGCCGCATTCTCCGGGTGAACTCCGACGGCTCACCGACCGACGGTAGTGCCGTGACGACGACGGCCGCAGCCGCTCCCGTCGTGCCCGTCGACCCGGCCCGGCGCACCGATGTGCTCTTCCGCGTCCGCCGCGACGAAGGACACGAGGTGAGCGCCTGGTGGCTTATCGGCGCTTTCGTCGTCACCTCCGGACTCGTCATACTGCTGCTCAGCGGCGTACCCTACGTCGCGGCCTGACCCGGCGCATCCGCGCTATCGCGGATATCGCCGACATCGGCGCGCACTGCGGCGGAGCCGGAATCCGATGACCCCTCCTCGTCCCGGAGTGTGAGCTCGGGCTGGCTGAGTCGTCGGGGCGAAGCGGTGATCGTCGCGGGCTCGGTGAGGGCGGACCCGTCGATGCCGGGGAACTGTCGGGCGGTGACGAGCACTCTGCTCTCCAGGGAGCCCGCGAAGCGGTTATAGCTGTCGACGGCGCGTTCCAGCGAGCGGCGCAGATCGTCGGCATGCCCCGAGAGGACGCCCAGCCGCTCGTAGAGCTGTGTCCCCAGCGTGAGCAGCCGCTGCGCCTGCGTGGACACTTCCTGCTGCGACCACGTGTAGGCGACGGTCTTCAGGACCGCCCAGAGGTTGACGGGCGAGGCGAGGGCCACGCGCTTGCCGAATGCGTAATCGAGGAGGGCGGGGTCCTCGTCGAGCGCGGCGGCGAGGAGGGATTCGTTGGGCAGGAAGCAGATGACGAACTCAGGACCCGCATCCAGCCCCGCCCAATAGCCCTTCTTGCCCAGGGCATCGACATGCGCGCGCACGGCCCGCGCATGCTGCTGCAGCAGGGCGCGCCGACGCGCATCGTTCGCGTCGATCGCGGAGAGCGCGCTCGCCTCCAG
>JAATFJ010000240.1 GCA_015655255.1 Actinomycetales bacterium
GATCTGCCCGGCCTCACGCTCATCGCGTTCGATCCCGTCTCCGTCCTCACTGTCGTCCTCGCGGTCATGGCGATCGCCTTCGTCGCCGGGGCGCTCCCCGCGATGCGCGCGGCGCAGCGCGACCCCATCGATGCGCTCCGCTACGAGTGAGCGGCGCGGCGGGCGTACAGTCCGATTGCTGCCGCCACGGAGACGTTGAGGGAGTCGACACCGCGGGCCATCGGTATTCCGTAGTGATGATCGGCCACGGCGGCGAGGGCATCGGACACGCCATTGCGCTCGCCGCCCAGCACGAGCGCGACGCGACCGGTGATCTCGCGGAGGGAAGAGGGGGAGGTGCGCGCCTGTGCCGAGAGCACGGCGACGGAGAGATCGCTCTGCGCAAGGAATTCGACACCGTCCGTGTGCGCGGTGAGAACGACGGGAAGGGCGAAGACGAGTCCTCGGCTCGCGCGGATGAGTCGTCGATCGAGGACGGAGCGCAATCCGCTGTCGAGCACGATGATCCCCTCGGAGCCGAACGCGCATGCTGTGCGAATGATCGCCCCGATGTTGCCGACCACGCGGACACCGTCGAGAACGAGGATGTCACCGGTCGCGGTGCGCAGATCGTGGAGACGCGCGCGTCGCGGCGCACGGGCGAGAGCGAAGCAGCGCGCGTGTTTTTCCGTCCCGAACAGGCTGTGGAGAACGGCATCGTCGATGTCCGTGACTTCCACTCCGGGGACGAGGTTGCAGAGTCGCGCCCGTGCTGCCGCAGGTGCGGATGACGCGACATACATGCTGTCCAGGCGGATACCGCGTGCGGCGGCCTCCTCTATGTTCTCCGCATCATCGATGAGGAAGATGCGCTGCTGTGCGCTGCGATGCCGGAGCACATCGGCGATGCGGCGTGCTGTAAGATGCTCCGCACGATCGATAGGTGCCTCGCGCGACGCGGCGAAGCGATCTTTCTCATCGAGTCGGGGAGCCATGGTCATGAGAGTGCGGCCTCACGCGACGTGAGGGTCAAACTCGCGCCGTGACACCCACTCGGTGCGTTACTCCCAGACAGCGGTGTCGGGATCGATCCCGTGGCGTCGTGCACTGGCGTTGATGGCTTCGGCGAGCCATCGGGAGAGCCCCGGTTCGTGCGCGTCGAGGGACGCGGAAAAACGGGAATCGCACGTGTACAAGCGGCCGAGGCATACATGCATCGATGGGGTGCAGGCGAAAAGGCGTCCGATCATCGCCCGGTGTTCCTCCGCGAGGGCGATGCCCGCCGCGCTATCCGGGGCGACGCCCGTGCGCATCGACTGGGCGATATCGGCGTGCAGCTGTTCTCCATCTTCGCCGATGCGTACGCGGTCGCCGGGAGAGAAACGCAGAGTGTTCTGCGTGAACTGTGTCCACTGCGCCGAATCGCCCCAGCGTTCGAAGGCCTCCTCCGCCCAATCCTCGCGCCATCCTCGACCGAAGATCTCCATCTGCTGTTCCGTGGTCACACGGTGTCCTTCCGTGTGCGCGGACAGGAGACGATCGACCCCCTCGGACATGCTCTGCAGTCGAAGGATCCGCTCATCGATCATCGCTTTCTGTCGACGCAGCTGTTCCGCTTCGTCGACATCGGGATCGTCGAGCAACGTGGTGATCGCGGAGAGGCGGAATCCGAGTTCCTGGTAGACGAGGACCCGATGAACACGCGCGATGTCTTCTGCGGAGTAGGTGCGATAGCCGGCATCCGTACGCCGCGGAGGGTGGACAAGCCCGATCGCGTCCCAATGGTGCAGCGTGCGCACGCTGATTCCCAGAGCCGACGCGACTTCTCCCACGGTGAGGTCTTCCGCCACGGTAAAAGCGGGGGATGCGTTCTCCTCCCGAAGCCAGGGAGTCATTGACATCGGCCCGGTGATGTCCCGGCCTTGTTCTTCCTTCGCCACGTCGTCTTTATACACCGCTTCCGTGCAACCGTCGCGGGGCGGGGCCGTTGGGGCGACTCAGCTGGTGGACATCATCGCCTCGCGGAGCAGCGCGAAATCCGTGGCGGAAAGGGGGACGAGCCCGAAGCGGAGGGAATACCCCCAGCCGCGGTCACGGGTGAGTTCCAGTGGCACGTCGTAGATGGCAACGGGGCGAACCGGCGAGAAGTCGACCGTCCGTCGCCAGGGGCGGACGGTGCCGTGCGCACCCATCTCCATGGGCTCCTCGGCGAGGTATGGTGCGTCGTCGGAGACGATGCCGAGCTGCGTGACCTGGTGCAGCGGGGTCTTCTCGCCCATGCGTTGCGTCGGCGAGTAGATCGCGAAACCATCGCCGCGGTGGAGGCGCGCGACGCCCGTGCGCTTGCCGTGGTTCAGCTGAATCCACCCGTATTCGGCGGCACGGGCGGCATGCTCGGCGGAGACGACGCCCAGCCAGGCACGGTCCACAGCGGCGGAAGAGGAGGGCACAGGATTTCCTTTCGGAGAAGGTGGTCCCCACCTTGCCAGGAACCTCCGACGTTCCGTGCCGGGTGTCGCGGGCGCTGCAGATACGGGAAGGTCAGGCGGGCGGGCCCGTGGGATTCTTCCCGTGCGCGCTCGAGGTCCGCGTCCACTCACGTACCCACTCGGGGACATGGCGCGCCTCGGGGAAACCTCCCGCGGCCTCCTCCAGCTCCTCGTGCGAGACCGATCCGCCGCTCCTCCGCAGAAAACGCGCGCGGACGACGGCATCCGCGTACAGCACATCGCCGACGAGGAAACGCTGCTCCATGTATGCCCAGCGATCATCGAAACCCAGCGTGCGCGTGTGCACCTCGAACCGCTGCCCCAGCCGGAGAGAACGGCGATAGCTGATGGTCTGACCCGCTACGACGGGATACCAACCGCGGGCGGAGATCGCCGCCCAGTACCCCGAGCGCACCATGAGATCGAGGCGACCGATGTCCATGAGTGAGAGGTATTTGCCGTTGTTCATATGCCCGAGCAGATCGAGATCCGTCGGGGCGACGCGGAACCGCGTGACCGCCGTGTCCCAGAGCCCGATGCGCGCGGCCTGCCGTGTGCGGATGCGAAGCAGCAGGAGGCGCAGGTAGAGGTTCATCAGGGACTGCGGCTCAGAGCGACGAGACGATGCGCGTGATATCGGTCGTGAGAGCGATGGCGATCACGACGAAGACGATCGCCATGAAGCCCGTGTACATCCAGCGCTGCTTATGGTCGGCCTGCCAGAAGCGCCGCACGCTGATGACGCCGTTGACGAGCGCGTAGACGGAGAGCGCGATGCTGAGGGGAGTGGCCACCCAGCCGGCGAAACTGAGAATAGGAACGAGGATCGGCACGAGCAGATAGGTGATGATGCAGCGTATGCCGGAGATGACGAGCGAGTAGCGGAACGCTTTATGGGCACCCATGATGACGCCCTTCTGCGGGCGGGAAACGCGCAGCATCCAGCGCATGAAACGATCGGCGGGGGTGTCGGAGCGGAAAACCGGGGCCGAGTTCGCTGCGGACGATGCGGTCTCGGAAGCGGGGGTCGTCTCCGCGGCGTCGATGGTGGGCTTCGTCATCCGCGATCCTCCAGGCAGCTTCGCAGTCGTCACCTCCCCAGACTAACCGCTGCGGGCGTCGCGGAGTCGCACAAATCCCACCAGAGCGGAGGGCGATCCGCGGAGTAGACTCTCCCGGGTAGCACCGCATCCAGGGAGGGCAGAATGAGCATCTCGCAGCAGGACGACATCTCCGCAGACCTCGTCGACGACGTCGAAGAGGTTGAGGAGGAAGAAGCCGAGCCGGAGAACCTCACCAAGCGCGCCTGGATCACCGTCATCATGTTCGCCGCCTTCGTCGTCATGACGAGCGGCTGCATGATCAATCTGCTCACCCGCTGACCACGGCGGTTCCGCCCGTCATATGACGCAATCCGCGTCCGACCTCCGGTTACCGTGGAAGCATGACGCGGCC
>JAATFJ010000166.1 GCA_015655255.1 Actinomycetales bacterium
GCGCCCGTGATGCCGCGGTTGACGTAGAGGTTCCCCGCCTGGACGGTCGCGAGCCACTGGGCGACCTCGTCCTCGTCGAGGGAGTGCAGGCCCGATGTGAGGCCGTAGTCGATGGCGCCCACGAGCGCCGTGGCCTCCTCGAGCGTCTCCGCCGTCATGATGCCGAGCACGGGACCGAAGTACTCCGTGAGGTGGAAGGGGGAGCCCGCCGCGACGCCCTCGCGGATGCCGGGTCGCCACAGGGTGCCGTCCTCGTCGAGCCTCTCCGGGCGGACAACCCACTTCTCGCCGGGCTCCAGGGCAGTCAGGGCGTGCAGCAGCTTCCCCTCGGCGGGGCCGATGAGCGGCCCGATGCGACTGGATCCGTCCCAGGGCATGCCCACGGCGTAGGAGCCGACGGCGTCGACCATCTGGTGACGGAAGCGCGAAGAGGTCGCGACGCTGCCGACGAGGATGACGAGGGAGGCGGCGGAGCACTTCTGGCCCGCGTGCCCGAAGGCCGAGTAGGCGACGTCCTTGGCGGCGAGGTCGAGGTCGGCGCTCGGTGTGACGATGATGGCGTTCTTGCCGCTCGTCTCGGCGAGGAGGGGGAGATCGGGGCGGATGCTCCGGAACAGCTCCGCGGTCTCATAGCCTCCCGTGAGCACAACGCGCTCGACCGCGGGATCGCCGATGAGCGCCGCACCCAGTTCGCGACCGTCCAATTGCACGTACTGCAGCACGTCGCGCGGAACACCGGCCTCCCACAGGGCCTCGACCATGACGGCGCCGGAGCGCCGGGCGGCGCGGGCGGGCTTGATGATGACGGGCGACCCCGCGGCGAGCGCCGCGAGCGTCGAGCCCGCGGGGATCGCGACGGGGAAGTTCCACGGCGGCGTGACGACGGTGAGGCCGACGGGCCGGGCCGCTGCCCCTACGACGGCGGCGAGCTCGCGGGCGCTCTCCGCGTAGAAGTGCGCGAAGTCGATGGCCTCGGAGACCTCAGGATCGCCCTGCTCGATGACCTTGCCGCACTCGGAGCCCATGACCTCGAGGAGGTCCGCGCGGTGGCGCTCGAGGGCGTCGCCCGCGCGGTGCAGGATCTCGGCACGACCCGCAGGTCCCAGGGCGCGCCAGGCCTCGCCGGCCTCGAAGCCGCGCGCGATGACGGCGTCGAGGGCGGCGCCGTCCTTCAGGGTGTTCGCGGCGACCGTCTCCTCCCCGCGCACGGAGTCCTTCATGCGGGAGCGGATCCCGTTCGCCCAGCCGCGGTTGGCGGACACGCTGGGGTCGCTGTCCGGCGTGTTCTCGAAGCGGTCGTGCGGGGCGGGAAGCGGCTCGGCCGGGCGGTCCTGGACGCGGTTTGTCGCGGGGACGCTGCGCGGCCGGGCGGCCACGGCGGCGAGGAAACGATCGCGCTCCCTCGCGAAGAGGGCGGGCTCGGAGCCGAGGTCGAAGACGGCGGACATGAAGTTCTCCTGCGACGCCCCCTCCTCGAGCCGACGGATGAGGTAGGCGATCGCGACGTCGAACTCGGCGGGGTGCACGACGGGCGTGTAGAGCAGGAGCGATCCGACGGTCTTGCGAACGACGGTCGCCTGGGCGGAAGCCATCCCGAGGAGCATCTCGAACTCGATGTCCGATGTGACGCCGCGCTTCTGCGCGAGCAGCCAGGCGAGGGCGACGTCGAAGAGGTTGTGTCCGGCGATGCCGATGCGCACGTTCTGGGTGTGCTCGGGACGGAGGGCGTAGTCGAGCACGGCCTTGTAGGAGGCGTCGGAAGCCTGCTTGCTGTCCCACGTCGCGAGCGGCCATCCGTGCGTCTCCGCGTCGACGCGCTCCATCGGGAGGTTGGCGCCCTTGACGACGCGGACCTTGACGGGTGCACCGCCCTGCGCGACGCGGTTCGCCGCCCACTCCTGCAGACGCATCATCGCACCGAGGGCGTCGGGCAGGTAGGCCTGGAGGACGATGCCTGCGGAGAGGTCGCGGAACTCCTCCCTGTCGAGGAGGGACTGGAAGAGGGAGATCGTCAGACCCAGGTCCTTGTACTCCTCCATGTCGAGGTTGATGAACTTCCCGCCGCGCTGCCGGGCGACTCGGAACAGCGGGAGGAGCGCTTCCGTCGCGTGCTGGACGGCCTCGTCGAAGGCCCAGGGGCTGTGCGGGGCGACCGTGGAGGACTCCTTGATGGAGACGTAGTCGACGTCGGCGCGCTCGATGAGCCTCTTCGTCCCCTCGAGCCTGCGAGCGGCCTCCGCCTCGCCGAGGATCGCCTCGCCGAGGAGGTTGACGTTGAGGCCTATGCCCTCCTCGGAGCGGATCCGCGCGATGGCCTTGCCGAGACGCGCATCCGTCGCGTCGACGATGAGATGCCGAACCATGCCGCGCAGCACCCGGCGGCTGATCGGGACGACGATGCCGGGGAGGGCGGGGGCGAGCGCGCCCCCGAGTCGGATGAGGCCGCGGAGCGCGGCGGGGAGGAAGGCGGGGGTGAGCGGCACGAGCGCCCTGAGATTGCGTGCGGCGACCTTGAGGTCCTCTGGGCGCACGACGCCGTCGACGAAGCCGACTGTGAAGTCGAGACCGCGGGGATCGCGCAGGACTCCGGCGAGCCGCTGGGCCGCGGTGTCGACGGGCACGTTCTTGCTCTCGGCGAGCCAACGTCGGACGAGGACCACGGCGTCCTCGGCGAGCAGGTCGATGTCGTCGGCGCCGTCCGTGGGCAGGGCTGTCGAAAGGGGTGTCTGGGTCATCATGCGTCCTCTCCGCGCGCGACCGCCGTCCCGCCGGTCGTCCCGCCAGTATCCGCCCCGGATATACTTCGTGAAAAGCGAGCATTTACGATGCTTACTCTTTGTCATCATCGATGGATGGGGGATGCGGTGTTCGAGCTCCGCCGCCTGCGGCTGCTGCACGAGTTCGCGCTCCGCGGCAGGATCGCCGATGTCGCGGCCGCGCTGTCCTACAGCCCCTCCACGGTGTCGCAGCAACTGGCGATCCTCGAACGCGAGGCCGGCGTCGCCCTCCTCGAGCCGGACGGGCGCCGCGTGCGGCTCACGGCGCAGGGGAAGGTCCTCGCCGCGCACGCCGCGCAGGCGCTGGAGCGGGACGAGGCGGCGCGCGCCGAGCTCTCCAGTTCGCAGGAGCGTCCCGGTCGTGTGCGCATCGCCGTCATGCCCACGGCCGCCGAGGCGCTCGTCCCCCCTGCGCTCGACCTCATCGAGGAGCGCATGCCGGGACTGCGCGTGGAGATGAACGAGCTCGCACCGGAGGGCGCACTGTTCGAGCTGCGGGCGCGCGCCTTCGACCTCGTCGTCGCCGAGCAGTACCCCGGGCACACGCGCGAGCTCCACGAGGGCATCGATCGCACCCTCCTCGGCGTCGACCCCGTGCGTCTCGCTGTCCCCCGTGACGACCCCGCACGGTCTCTCGCCGATCTCCGCGATCGCGCCTGGGCGCTCGAGCCCCACGGCACCGCCGTGCGCGAGTGGGCCGTGCAGCAGTGCCGCGCCGCGGGCTTCGAGCCGGACGTCCGCTTCGAGGCGACCGATCTCATCGCGCATGCGCGTCTCGTCGCCGCGGGGCACGCCGTCGCCCTGCTGCCCGACCTCGTCTGGACGGGGGACCGCGACACCGTCACGCTCATCGAGCTGCCCGGCTCACCCGTGAGGGAGATCTTCGCCGCCACACGCTCGTCCTCCCGCGACAACGCCGCGATCCGGACCGTCCGCGACGCCCTCGCCGCCGCCC
>JAATFJ010000087.1 GCA_015655255.1 Actinomycetales bacterium
CCCCATCTCGGAGGCGCTCTTTGAAGCCGGCGTGACGCGCACGAGCGACGTCTTCTACGACTACCTCATCAGCGAGAACCCCGATGCCACCTTCTATCCCGGTGTCTTCCAGCTGCAGCAGAAGATGACGGCTGCCGATGCGTTCACCGCGCTGCAGGACGAGGCAAATCGCCTGGAGAACACCGTGCTCATCACGGAGGGCCTCACCTATCCGACCGCCCTGCAGCGTATCGCGGACGGCACCGGAATCCCGCTCGAAGACCTGCAGGCCGCGGCGGCCAACTACACGCAGTTCGGCGTGCCCGCCGAGGCTCCCTCCATCGAGGGCTTCCTCTTCCCCGCGACGTACACTTTCGAGCCGGACACCACGGCCGTCGACGCCCTGCAGCGGATGGTGGACGAGATGTTCCAGCGTCTCGATGCCTTGGGCATCGCGGAGGCGGACCGACTCCGTGTCCTCACCCTCGCAGGTCTCGTCCAGCGGGAGGCGGGAAGCGCCGCCGATATGCCGAAGATCGCGCGCGTCTTTCTCAACAGGATCGACAGCGGGATGAAGCTGCAGTCAGATGCCACTGTCGCCTACGGATCCGGGAATCTCGACACCGTATGGACGACGGACGCGGAGCGCGCCGACGCCTCGAACCCCTACAACACCTATGTGCACGACGGCCTCCCCGTCGGCCCCATCGGCCTTCCCGGAGAGGACGCGATCAAGGCCGCCGTCGCGCCCGCGGACGGCTCCTGGCTGTATTTCGTGCCCGTCAACCTCGCGACGGGGGAGACCGTCTTCTCCACCACCTACGAGGAGCACGAGGCCGCCGTCGCCCAGCTGCAGGCCTGGTGCGCGGAGAGCGAGGAGAACGGCGCTTACTGTGGCTGAGGCCCGCCTCGCGGTTTGGGGCGATCCCATTGCGCACAGCAAGTCTCCTGCGCTCCATGCCGCGGCCTATGCGCGGCTGGGGCTGGACTGGCAGTACGGGCGCCGCCGTGTCACAGCGGAGGGCTTCGGCGCGGCGATCGCGGAGCTGGACGGGGGATGGCGCGGCCTGTCCCTCACGATGCCGCTCAAGGAGGAGGCCTTCCGCGCCGCGACCACGAAGGACAGGGCAGCCGAGCTCACGGGCGCCGTGAACACCCTGAGGCTGGGGAAGACGCGCAGAGGCTTCAACACGGATATCGGCGGCATCGTCGACGCGCTCGTCGAGAGCGGCATCGACGCCGCGGACTCCGTGCGTATCCTCGGCGCGGGGGCGACGGCCGCATCGGCGCTCGTCGCTGCGGCGGAGCTCGGGGCGACGCACGCGGAGATCCGCGCGCGTCGCCCCGAACGTGCTGCCGCCCTCCTCGCCCTAGGCGGTCGCCTGGGCATCGTGTGCACGACGAGCGATTTCACGTCCCCCGCTTCCGCCGTCGACCTCACTCTCGCGACGCTGCCGAGCGGCACGGTCCTCGACGTGGATGCGGCGACCCGGCTCGTGGATGCGGGCGGTGCGCTCTTCGAAGCTGCCTACGCGCCGTGGCCCTCCGTCCTCGCGGGGCGCTGGGAGGACGGAGCCGTCGTCTCGGGGATGCTCATGCTCCTGCACCAGGCGATCCGGCAGGTGCGTGTGTTCGTGCACGGTGATCCCGAGGAGAAACTGGACGACGATGCCGGGGTACTCGCGGTCATGCGTCGCGCTCTCGTGGGAGACTAGGGGAATGCTCCGCGTGCTCACGGCCGGCGAATCGCACGGCCCCGAACTCATTGCCGTCATGGAGGGACTGCCCTCGGGCGTCCCCCTCACCACCGAGGCGATCCAGGCCGATCTCGCCCGCCGCAAGCTCGGCTACGGTCGCGGCTCCCGGATGAAGTTCGAGCAGGACGAGCTGCACCTCTCCGCCGGCGTCCGCCACGGCGTCACGCTGGGCAGCCCCATCGCCGTGCGCATCGGCAACACCGAATGGCCCAAATGGGTCGAGGTCATGAGTCCGGAACCCGTGGAGTTCACGGAGAAATCGCGGGGGCGCTCCGCGCCACTCACGCGCCCGCGGCCGGGGCACGCGGATCTCGTCGGCATGCAGAAGTACGGCTTCGACGAGGCGCGGCCCATCCTCGAACGCGCGAGCGCCCGGGAAACAGCCGCACGCGTCGCCCTCGGCGCGATCGCCAAGGCCTTCCTCGCCGAGCTCGACATCCGACTCGTCAGCCACACTCTGTCGATCGGCCCCGTGCGCGTGCCGGACAGCGCGCCGCTGCCGACCCCGGACGACGTCCTCGCCCTCGACTCCGATCCGCTGCGCTGCTTCGACGCGGCAACCTCGGCCCTCATGGTTGCGGAGGTCGACGACGCGAAGAAGGACGGTGACACCCTCGGCGGGATCGTCGAGGTCCTCGCTTACGGCCTTCCTCCGGGGCTGGGCTCGCACGTGCACTGGGATCGCCGCCTCGACGGTCGGCTCGCACAGGCGCTGATGAGCATCCAGGCCATCAAGGGCGTCGAGGTGGGCGATGGTTTCGAGACGACCCGGCGCCGAGGTTCCGCCGCGCACGACGAACTGTTCGCGAGTGCCGATGGCATCACGCGCGGATCCGACCGCGCGGGCGGCACCGAGGGCGGAATGTCCACGGGCACCGTGCTTCGCGTGCGCGCGGGAATGAAGCCCATCGCGACCGTGCCGCATGCACTGCGCACGATCGACGTCGCCTCGGGAGAGGCCGCGACGGCCCACCACCAGCGCTCCGATGTCTGCGCCGTTCCCGCGGCAGGCGTTGTGGCGGAGGCCATGGTCGCCGTCGAGCTCGCCCGCTCCGTGCTGGAGAAGTTCGGTGGAGACAGTGTCGCCGAGACGCGACGCAACCTGCGGAGCTACCTCGCGGCGATCCCCGAGGAGCTGCGCACGGCGCCCGCATCCGAGGCCGCGCTCGTGGCGAACGATGAGCGGAACTGACCGCCGGACGATCGTGCTCGTCGGGCCGATGGCCGCGGGAAAGACGAGCATCGGCCGTCGCCTGGCCAAGGCACTGGGAGAGCCCTTCGTCGACACGGACAAGGCCATCGTCGCCGCACACGGTCCCATCCCGGAGATCTTCGCCCAGCAGGGGGAGCCGCACTTCCGCGCGATCGAGCGCGAAGCCGTGCGCGAGGCTGTCGCCGACGGCGGGGTCATCTCCCTGGGCGGGGGAGCGGTGACCGATGCGGAGACCCGCGCCCTGCTCCGCGGGACCCCGGTCGCCTACCTCTCTCTCACCCGGGAGGCGGCGGCGGCACGAATCCAGGGGAACGGTCGCCCTCTGCTTGCAGGAGACGATCCGCTGGAGCGCTGGACGCAGATCTACGCGCAGCGCCGCGGCTGGTACGAAGAGGTGGCGGATGCGACCTTCGACACCTCGCGGCGGCCGCTGCAGAGGATCGCGGAGGAGATCGCCGCATGGAGGAGAGAACTCGGATGACCACGACGACCATCCACGTCACGGGGCAGAACCCGTACGACGTGCTCGTGGGACGCGACATCCTCGACCGCGTGTCCACGGCTCTCGCGCCGAGCGTGCGCAAGGTCCTCGTCGTGCATCCGCCGACCCTCGCCCTCCGCGCGGCGGATCTGCGCGAGCGCATCCTCGCTGACACGACAAACGGACCGCGCGAGGTGCTGCTCGCAGAGATCCCCGATGCGGAGGCCGGTAAGCGCATCGAGGTCGCCGCATTCTGCTGGCAGATCCTCGGCCAGGCCGATTTCACCCGCACCGATGCCGTCGTCGGCTACGGCGGCGGTGCGGTTACCGACCTCGCGGGCTTCGTCGCGGCGACGTGGCTGCGCGGCGTGCAGCTCGTCCAGGTCCCCACCTCGGTGCTGGGGCTCGTCGACGCCTCCGTGGGTGGGAAGACGGGCGTCAACACGGCGGAGGGGAAGAACCTCGTCGGCGCGTTCTGGGCGCCCCGTGCCGTCATCGGCGATCTTGATGAACTGGGCAGCCTCAGCGGCAATGAGGCGACGGCGGGCTTCGCGGAGGTCGTCAAGGCCGGTTTCATCTGGGCACCCGAGATCCTCGACATCGTCGAGGCCGACCCTCAGCGCGCCGTCGACACCACGACGCCGGAGTTCCGCCGTGCCGTGGAACTCGCCATCGATATGAAGGCGCGCGTCGTCTCAGAGGACTTCCGCGAGGCGGGGCAGCGCGAGATCCTCAACTACGGGCACACCCTCGGGCATGCCATCGAGCACGCAGAACGCTATCAGTGGCGCCACGGGGCGGCCGTCTCCG
>JAATFJ010000321.1 GCA_015655255.1 Actinomycetales bacterium
GATCCTCAACGAAACGATCATGGGAATCGCGCTCCCCCAGCTCATGATCGAGCTCTCCATCACGGCGGCGACCGCACAATGGCTGACGACGGGATTCATGCTCACGATGGCCGTCGTCATCCCGGTCACCGGATATCTGCAGCAGCGATTCACGACGCGGCAGATCTACATCGTCGCCATCGCGCTGTTCCTCATCGGCACGGCCCTCGCCGCCTGCGCGCCGGGCTTCCCCCTGCTCCTCGCGGGGCGGATTATCCAGGCGAGCGGGACGGCCCTCATCCTTCCGCTGCTCATGACGACGGTCATGGCGACGGTCTCGCCTGAGCGTCGCGGTGCCACGATGGGTCTCGTCTCCATCGTCATCGCCGTGGCGCCGGCGCTGGGCCCGACCCTCTCCGGTTATATCCTGCAGCTGCTGTCGTGGCGGTGGCTGTTTGGCATCATGATCCCGATCGCGATCCTCGTGCTCGTGCTCGGACTCTTCTTCGTTCGCAACATCGGCGAACGCGAGCAGGCGCGCATCGACGTGCTCTCCGTCATCCTCTCCGCGCTCGGATTCGGGTTCCTCATCTTCGGTCTCAGCTCCATCGGCGAGGCGAGTGAGGGGGCCGCGATCATCGCCCCGTGGATCCCCATCGCCATCGGCGTCCTCGCGCTCGCCTTCTTCGCATGGCGCCAGCTCGTGCTCCAGAAGACGGACACTGCGCTGCTGGATCTGCGTCCGTTCACGGTCCCCACCTTCACGCTCTCGCTCATCCTCATGTTCGTATCGATGGGGGCGCTGTTCGGGACCATCATCCTGCTCCCGCTGTACCTGCAGAACGTTCTCGGGCTCTCCACGCTGGTCTCAGGACTTGCGCTCCTGCCCGGCGGGCTTCTTCAGGGCGTGCTGTCGCTCGTCGTCGGGCGGCTCTACGACCGGGTCGGCGTGCGGACGCTCATTATTCCGGGGACGGCGGTCATGGCCATCGCCCTGTGGCTGTTCTCCACGATGGATGCGTCCGCGAGCATCGGATACATCGTGGCGATCCATATGCTGCTCTCGCTGGGATTGGCGTTCCTCATGACGCCGCTCATGACCGCGGCGCTCAGCCAGGTGGACCGGCAGCATTACTCGCACGGATCGGCGATCCTCAACACCGTGCAGCAACTCGCCTCGGCCGCCGGAACCGCCGTGTTCATCACCGTCATGACGCTGGGGTCGGTCAGCGCCGCGGGCGATGGGGCGGACGCGATCGCCGCCGAGCTCCACGGGATTCACCTCGCCTTCACCGTCGGGGCGTACATCGCCGCCGCGGCGTTCGTCATCTCGTTCTTCGTGGGAGGGCATCGGCGGGAGAGCGTGCCGGCGCGGGCGTAAAGGCGCCTCCGGCCGCGGTCATTTGCCTCGGTCTGTCGCCGCCGGGTGCGGGGGTGGCGTGTGCGGCGCTACGATCGGCGTGGCGAGAACGGCGGCGTTGATGAGGCGTCGTGCGGTGTCGCCACGACCTCGCCTCGGCCGTCGCCGACGTCGCAGACGATCTGGCGGTCGGCGCCGCCCCGCGGGGAGGGCAGCGCCCGGAACCGTGCACGGTGGAGGGGCGAAAGAGAGAAAGGAACCCCGCCATGTCCGAGAAACGACTCCTGGAGGTCTGGGGGGACACCGTCGACGGCAGGCACCTTCTCGGTGCCATTGCCGTGGGGCTCGGCGTCTCCGTTCCCGTCTACCTCCTCGCCGAGTGGGGATTCGGAATGCTGACGGGCGGGGATGCCCTGGGACGCTCCTACGCGCTTATCGCGGGGCTCGCGGCGTGCATCGCCGCCGCCGTCATCGCCGCGCGGATTTTCGCGCCCCAGCGCACCGTCATCATCGGCGCCGACCGCACGGGTTCTCGTGAGGCGGCCATGGACGCCATCGAGGCGGAGATCGGTCCGCTCGGCGATCCCGATGAGCTGCCCGCCGCGGCGCTCGCCGAGGTCAAAGAGCTCGGGCTCTACGACGACCTCCTCGCCCAGCACCGCAAGAACCAGGGCCGGGAGAGGTGATGGACTCCCTCCTCGAACCCGCGCTGTGGGCGCTGGGCATGGCTTTCCTCGGCACCGTCGTCTTCGCCGTCATCGGCCTCGTCTCCGGGACGGATGAGACGGCGACGGTCGCCCCGCTCACGCTCCTCGTCATCCTCCTCGGCGTGCCGCCCGCGGGGGTCTTCGCGTTCTTCATGGCGGCCATCGCCTCCAAGCACATCACCCATGCGATCCCGACGACGCTCCTCGGCATCCCGGGGGACACGATGGCTGCTCCGCTGCTGCGGGACGCGCAGATGCTCCGAGAACTCGGCGTTCCCCATATCGCGCTGCGCAAGGCGATCTCCGGTGGGGTGTTCGCCGCCATCATTGCCGTGCCGCTCGCGGTGTTCTTCGCCTGGGTACTCACGCCGTTCTCCGCGGTCATCAGCAGCGTCGCCCCCTGGCTGTTCCTCGCGGCAGCCGTGCTCATCGCCGTGCTCTCGAAAGGGCGCTGGCGGGCGCTGCTCGCGCTCATCCCCTTCGTGCTCCTCGTCGTGGGTCTGCAGAGCGTTGCGACGGGCGTCCTCGGCAAGAGCCTCTCGATCAGCTTCTTCCTCGGTATCGCCATCGGCCCGCTCATCGCCGACCTCTTCCTCGCGCTCTTCCCCGCCGGGCGCGCGCGGCTGCGCCGTGCGGCGCCGCGCACCTTCGAGCTCGCCGCGGATGTGCGCACCTGGAAGGGACGCATGCCCAATCCGCTCCGGGTCCTCGATCGCGCCCAGCTCGCGGGGACGGCCGGAGCCGCCATCGTCTCCAGCGCGACGTTCGTCTTCTCGCCCGTTGCGATGACGGTGCTCATGGGGGA
>JAATFJ010000300.1 GCA_015655255.1 Actinomycetales bacterium
CATCACGGGCGTCCTGCTCGTCTTCGTGCTGTACTTCCAGCTCTCCATGTCGGGCATCCGGATCTTCCCCAGCGGGGGGTACGTGCCCTTCGCGGAGTCGCCGGGGGAGTGGCTGCGGCACCTCATCCTGCCCTGGCTCGCCCTCGTGCTCACGCAGTACGGTCCCTTCCAGCGAATCGTGCGCAGTTCCGTGCTCGAGGTCGCTGGTCAGGACTACATCCGCACAGCGAAGGCGAAGGGACTCGGTCCCGGGCGGGTCTACTTCGGCCATGCGCTGTCCGGCGCTGCCAATCCCATCATCACGCTCGGGGGCATCGAGCTCGCCTCCCTCATGGGAGGTGCGATCGTCACGGAGCAGATCTTCGGGCTGGACGGCATCGGCCGACTCGCGGTGCGCGCGGCGACGACGGGCGATGCCCCCGTCGTTATCGGCGTGACGCTCGTGGGTGCCGTGTTCTTCGTGCTCGTCACCGCGGTCGTCGACGTCATCACCTTTGCTCGCAGCAGGAAATGATCCCGCGGGGATCGGAAAGAGAGGAACAAATCACATGAAAAGACGCAGCGCACGGGCACTGCTACCTGCCGTCGTCGTCGCCGCGCTCGCGCTGACGGCGTGCAGCAGTGGCGACGCGTCGGAGGACACCTCCGACGGCGACAGCCTATATGGGGGGACCCTAAAGATCGCAGCGGTCGGGGACGTGGACGCCCTGGACCCGCTCATCGCCTATTCCACCGAGTCCTGGCAGGTCATCCGCGCCACGACCCGGCAATTGGTCACCTACTCCGGCAGCACGGAGGGGATCGGCGACGACACCGAGATCGTGCCCGATCTGGCGGAGAGCTGGGACGTCTCCGACGACGGCCTCACCTATACATTCCATCTCAGGGACGACGTGTACTTCTCCGGTGCGACCGATAGGGAGATCGTCGCGGAGGACTTCGTCTACGCCATCAAGCGCTTCGCCGATCCCAACGCCAACGTCAGCGCGATCACCTACTACAACTCCCTCCTTGCGGGCTTCGAGGACTACGCGGCGGAGTTCGCCGAGATCCCCGTCGGCGACCTCGATGCGGTGAAGGAGTTCATCGACGGCCATGACATCAGCGGCGTCACCGCCGTGGACGACCACACGCTGCAGCTTAAGCTCACCAAGACCTCGAACGACATCCTCGACGTCCTGACCCTGAACTTCATCTCCCCGTTGCCGGAGGAAATCGTCTCCCAGTACTTCGCCGACAGTCTCGAGTTCCGCCAGAACTATGCTTCCAGCGGGCCGTACTACATCGACAGCTACGAGCCGGATCAGAAGCTCGTGCTCAAGCGCGTCGATGGCTACGATTCCGAGACGGTCGGGGATCCGCGCACCGCCTATGTCGATGCCATCGAGATCGACACCACATCCGATTCCGCCGATGCCGTCGCTCAGAAGATCCAGACGGGCGAGGCAGATACGGGGCTCTATGTGCGCTCGTATCCCGCGACGGTTGTGCAGAGCTACGAGAGCACCCAGCCGGATCAGCTGCACACCTCGGCGAGCGGCTCGGCGATCTTCCTCAGCTGGAATAACTCCGGCGAGGCCACGACCGAGGGCCAGGAGCTGATGCAGAGCCTCACCGGCAGACAAGCGTTCAACTACACCATCGACAGGACGGAGTTGCAGAAGGGCATCGGCGGTGACGCTGCTGCCCTCGTGAGCACGGAGATCCTCACCTCGACGATCCTCGGCTACAACGACGAGAACCCGTATCCCACGGACGACGATGCCGGTGACATCGACAAGGCGAAGGAGTTGCTCGCCGAGGCCGGCTACGAGGACGTCACCCTCGCGCTCGCTTATCGCAACAACGCCGAGTACGAGAAGATCGTCACCGCATTGCAGGCGTCCGCGGCGGAGGCCGGGATTACGATCACCCTCGTGCCGGTCGAGGACAGCTTCGGCGCCATTAACTCCTTCCTCTCCGACTCCTCCAAGGATGATCAGTGGGACATCGCTCTGACGACCTGGTCGCCGGACTGGCAGGGCAACAGCGCCTCGATGACACTCGGCGGCTGGCTGGATTCCGATGTCGCTCCCGGCGGCACCTGGAACGGCGTGACCTATGACAACGCCGAACTCAATGCGCTCGCCGCGGAGGCGCTCAGTGCCGAGGACCCGGAGCCGCTGTGGTCCCAGGCCAACAACCTCGCCTCGGAGGACCTCGCCTGGTTCCCGCTGCTGGAGCGCATCAAGAGTGTGCCCAGCTCGGAGCGGGTGACCAACTGGGTGTGGACCTCGCTAGGGAACGGGCCGGACTTCGCGAGCTTGTCTGTGCAGAGATAGGGACGCCGCTCGGCCGGAGCACGCGTGGCATGTGCTACCCGCGGGCTCCGGTCGATGGGGCAGGAGGGGAGCCATACTTCCCACCCATCGAAATATCGGGTAAGGTGAGGCTCCCCTTATATTTTTCCCGACCGGTTGAGCGTGCCACAAGCACCGGCAGCGGCGGTTCTTTGGCTCTGGCGCTGCGAAGTGCCACAGGAGTGCGTGTGAACGAATTCCCCACCGGACTGTATGACCCCTCTCTGGAGCACAGCGACTGCGGTGTCGGCTTCATTACCCGCAAGGACGGCGTGCCCGGTCACGACATCATCGTCCGCGGGGATGAGGCGCTCTGCGCTATCCCACACCGTGGGGGCATGTCCTCTGAGGGCGTCGGGGACGGCGCAGGTGTGAGCATCACGCTCTCCGCCGAGTTCTTCTCCGCGCTCACGGGGGATGCCCTCGCGGAGGGGCGATTCGGCGTCGGGAACTTTTTCCTCCCCGTCGACTCGTCACAGGAGGGCAACGCGCGCCGCCTCATCGAGGAAAGCCTCACGGCCGAGGGGCTGGAGGTCCTCCTCGTCCGCGAGGTCCCCGTCGACAACGACGTGCTGCGCCCCGCCGCCATCGGCTACCAGAAGGGCATCCACCAGTGGGTCTTCCGTGCGACGGACCCGGCAGCGCAGCGTGCGGACCTCGACAGGGCCGCCAACGCCGCCCTCCTCCGCGTCGAGGCGGACGCCTATCGCCTCCCCGAACTGGACGGGCTCTACCCGCTCTCGCTCAGCGCCCGCACGCAGGTGCTCAAGGGCCGACTGAACTCCGGGGAGGTCATCCCTTACTTCCGCGACCTCGTCGACGAGCGGCACAGCGTCGTCTCGCTCTACTTCCACACGCGGTTCTCCACGAACACTGAGCCGCACCCCAGCATGGCGCAGCCGTTCCGCCTTATGGCGCACAACGGCGAGCTCAACACCGACCGCAAGAACAGGCTCTCCGACGAGGCGCTCGCCCGTGCGCGCTCCCGGCGCATCGTCCGCCCTCCCGGACAGTCGGACTCCAGCCGTCTCGACCAGACGATCCAGAGCCGCGTCTTCGACGACGGACTCGACCTCGTCGAAGCGGTCGTCGCGCTCATGCCCCCGGCGTGGGAGAACGACCGCTCGCTGTCCGCGCCCGTGCGCGACATGCTCGAGTATTTCTCGCTCTACGAGGAGAAGAACGACGGCCCCGCCGCCGTCATCTTCAGCGACGGTGACGTCGTCGGTGCGCGCCTGGATCGGCTGGGCCTGCGCCCGCTGCGCACCGTGGAGACCGCGGAGTACCTTATGGTCTCCTCCGAGGCGGGGCAGCTGCATGTCCCCGATGAGGACGTCATCCACCGGGGGCGCATCGAGGCGGGCGGCATGCTCTACTTCGACCACCGCCTCGGTCGCAGCTTCCGCACCGAGGAAGCGCTGGAGCGGCTCGCGGCGCAGCGCGACTACGGCGCTCTCCTTGCTGAGGCACGCACGCACATCGACGACATCCCGCTCGGTGGGATGAAGCGCGGCGACGACACCCTCGGCTACGAGGGTGACCTCTCCGTCGCCGGCCGGTACGTCGCCTATTCGCTCAATCAGGAGAGCTTCCGGTTCATGATGGACCCCATGCTCGCCGACGGCGCCGAGCGCATCTCCGCGATGGGCTACGGGAACGCCATCAACGCGCTCTCGGACCAGGAGGGCGGCATGGCGAAGTACTTCTCGCAGCGCTTCGCCCAGGTCACCAACCCGCCGCTCGACTCCATCCGCGAGGCGGACTCGATGACCTTCCGCGTCGCCCTCGGCGCGAAGAAGGGCGGGGGAGCGCCCGCCATGCGCCAGATCGTCGTGGATTCCCCCATCCTCAGCCACCTCGACATGGTGCGCCTGCGCGAGCAGGACGTCACCCCGCTGGAACGCTTCGAGATCCTGTATACGCCCGTGTACAACGACGCCGACGGCAATGCGCAGGCGCTCACCGACGCCATCGATGCGCTGTGTGACGACGTCGAACGCTTCGCAACGGAGCACGGCGGCATCGCCGTGCTCAGCGACCGCGCCATCTCCACCGACCGCGCGCCCATCCCGCTCCTCCTTGCCACAGCCGCCGTCAACCAGCGGCTCATCGAGACGGGGCTGCGGCTGCGGGTGTCGACGGTCGTGGAGAGCGGACAGCTGCCTAGCTCGCATCACATCGCCGCGGCCCTCGGCTTCGGCGCGAGCGCCGTGTACAGCCTCAGCGCCCGGCTCAGGGCCGAGGATAAGTACCCCAGCCCGCACGGCCCCGCGGACGAGGAGTCCGCGACAGACATCGCCTTCGCGCACTTCCGCAAGGCTGCTCTCAAATCCCTCGGCAAGACGATGGGGCGCGTCGGACTGTGCACGGTGGAGAGCTACATCGGCGGGGAGTTCTTCGAGCCGAACTACCTCGATACGCGCGACGCGGTCCTCGCGCGCTGTTTCCCGCATATGGCGGCGCCCGTCGGCGGCGTCGGATTCCAGCGCATCGCCGAGGCCGCCTCGGAGTGGCACGAACGTGCCCGCTCCGTGGAGAGCGAGAACCAGGTGCCCCTCCTCGGGCTCTTCAAGGAGCGCTCGGAGGGGGCGGGACATTCCTTCGGCACAACGGCCGTGCGTGGCTTCACCGCCATGACCGAGGAGCCCTCCTCCCTCGCCCCCGCGGGAACGCCCGACGACAGCGCCCTGCGCCTGCTTACCCTCGGCCAGCTGGGCGACTCCTTCGGCCTCGACGACACCGCCTACCGGAGAGCGGGCTACGGGGCTCTCTCCCCGGACCGGATCGATGCGTTCCGTACGACTCCCGGCTACCGCGACTTCGTGTCCACCACGGAGGCGGAGCGCGGACGCCGCCCCTCGGCGCTGCGCGATGTGCTCGCCCTGCCCGCCGACGTCACGGGCCTGCGTACGAGCGACGACTTCCGCCGCGAGCTCGGCCGGTTCTCCGCCGACGGGAACTTCGACATCAAGGTGCGTGGCCTGCGCATCGACCGGGACGGCGACCGCATCCGTCTCGCGATCGCTTCCGGCGGCGGGGCCGCACATCGAGCGCTCGCGGGCTGGCTCCTCGAATCCGCCCACGATGACATCCACGACCTCAGTGTCACCGACGACGCGGTGGCGCTGCGGGCGACGGGCGTCGCCGCTGATTTTCTCGCACTCCTCGACGAAGCCCCGGACAGCGTCTCGCTCGATGAGGTGCAGCCCGCGCACGAGATCACCCGCACTCTCGCGAGCGGTGCGATGAGCCACGGCGCCCTCGTCGCGACGGCGCACGAGGCTGTCGCGCACGGCACGAACATCGTGGGCGGCATGTCGAACTGCGGCGAGGGCGGCGAGCACTTCTCCCGCTACGGGACGATCCGCGGCTCCCGCATCAAGCAGTTCGCCTCCGGGCGCTTCGGGATCTGGGCGGGCTACCTCGCCGACCCGCAGCTAGAGGAGCTGGAGATCAAGATCGGCCAGGGCGCCAAGCCCGGCGAGGGCGGGCAGCTCCCCGC